>JAGREZ010000324.1 GCA_020446285.1 Geminicoccaceae bacterium | reverse complement strand
ATGGTGGCGCATGTGTTCAGGCAGCGGAACCCGACGGCAAAGATCATCATCGTCGATCCCAAGGAAAAATTCTCCAAGCAGGCGCTCTTCGAGGAGGGCTGGCAGCTGCATTATGACGGCATGATCGAGCGCCTGCCGCCGGATTTCGTCAGTCTCGAGGAGGTTCGCCCCGACACGATGGAAGTCGTCACCTCCGACGAGACCATCAGGGCGGATGTCTGCAACGTCATTCCGGCGATGCAGGCGGGGGCGATCGCCCGCTTGTCCGGGCTGACCGACGATAGCGGCTGGTGTCCGATCGTGCCGGCCACCATGCAGAGCCGGATGGACGGGAACATCTACATGCTCGGCGATGCGACCGCCAATGGCGACATGCCGAAATCGGCCTTTGCCGCCAATTCACAAGCCAAGGTCGCGGCGATGGCGCTGCGCTCGACACTGACCGACAGCAAGCTCTTCCCGGCCCGCTTCTCCAACACCTGCTGGTCGCTGATCGCACCCGACGATGGCGTCAAGGTCGGCGCATCCTACGAGGCGACAGACGAGAAGATCGCCAAGACAGACGGTTTCATCAGCGAAACCGGCGAGGATGCGGAACTGCGCAAGCGGACCTACGAGGAAAGTCTCGGCTGGTATTCGGGGATCAGTGCGGACATGTTCGGTTGAGAAAGGGAGACGGGGTGATGAGGATCAGGCGCGGACCGGTGATGCTGGCGGCTCTCGTCATGACCGCGGGCCAGGCGATGGCTGCGGATTCGGTGACCTATCCGGTGGACGGCACGTTCGAGGACGCCACATTCAATGTCGAAAATGCCATCGTCGATCGGGGGCTGGTCGTCGACTATGTGAGCCATGTCGGCGACATGCTCAACCGCACGGGCGAGGATGTGGGCAGCAGCGAGAACCTGTTCGATTCCGCCAATATCTACCTTTTCTGCTCCGCCGTGCTTTCCCGTCGGATGATGGAGGCTGATCCCGCGAACATTGCCCATTGTCCCTATGGTATCTTCGTCACGGACAGGGGCGGTGCGGTCGAGATCGGCTATCGAACCTATCCCGAAGGGCCCATGCAGGAAGTGCAGACCCTTCTCGACGAGATTGCCCGCGAAGCCTCGGGGCAGTAGCGGGCGGGTTCACCCCGACACGGGAGCGGGCCATGGAAGCCCTTCTCGAACAGTTCGGCGACGGTCAGCTCATCCTGTTCGCCGGTCTCGTCACCGGGATCGTCTTCGGTGCATGCGCGCAGGCCAGCCATTTCTGCCTGCGGGCGGCGACCATCGAGCTCTGGCGGGGACGGCCGGGCCCACGTTTCGCCGTCTGGCTCCTCGTCTTCTCATCGGCGCTCATCCTCACCCAGGCACTGATCCGCAATGACATGCTCGACACGGGCGGGCTGCGCCAGCTCACTGGTGTCGGCAGCCTGTCCGGCGCGCTGGTCGGCGGCACGCTGTTCGGCGTCGGCATGATCCTCGCGCGCGGCTGCGCCAGTCGCCTGCTGGTTCTTTCGGCGACGGGCAATCTGCGCGCGTTCATGACGGGGTTGCTGCTCACCATCGTCGCCCAGGCCTCGCTGAGTGGAATCTTCTCGCCGCTGCGCGAATGGCTGTCCTCGCTCTGGCTGGTCAGCGGGCCGGCGCGCGATCTGGCCTCGCTGTTGCCGGAGGGAAGCGCGCTCATCGGCGGCGCGCTGCTGCTGCTCGGCGGTGCTGCGCTGGCATTCCGGGAAAAGACGGGTGGCATCACCTGTGCCGCTGCATTGCTCACGGGCGGATCGATCGCGCTCGGCTGGTATCTGACCGCCTTCCTCGCCGGCTGGTCGTTCGAACCGGTGACCGTGCAGAGCGTGACCTTCACCGGACCCTCCGCCGACACCTTCATGGCGCTGGTCGACCGTGACAGCTGGCCGCTCGATTTCGGCTTCGGCCTCGTTCCGGGCGTGTTCGCCGGCGCGTTCGTTTCCTCGCTGCTTCGGCGCGAGTTCAGGATCCAGACGTTCGACGCGGAAAGCGGCATGGTCCGCTATCTCGTCGGCGCCGTGCTCATGGGTTTTGGCGGAATGCTTGCCGGCGGTTGTGCTGTCGGTGCCGGGATCACCGGCGGTTCGGTCCTGGCACTCACCTCATGGATCGCACTGGCGGCGATGTGGTTTTCCGCCGGGCTGGCCGATCATATGCTCAACCGTTTCGGGCCGGTGCCCGCCGCCAGCCCGACCTGACGCTTCCACATCATGGAAATTCGCGGCGCTGCATGGGCATCGCGCCGATATTGGTCTATCCAGTGGCATTCCCATCCATGCTTGGCAGGCCCGTCTCATGAGTGAGCTTTCTCCCGTCATCCGCCTCGACGATGCCGACAATGTGGTCGTCGCCCGTGTCGAGATTCCGCGTGGTACATGGATCGAGGCGATCGGTGCGGAAACGCTTCACGATGTCCCGCTCGGCCACAAGGTCGCCGCATCGGCGATCAGAAAGGGCGATCCGGTCAAGAAATACGACACGCTCATCGGCTTCGCCGGCGAGGATCTCGAGCCCGGTTCCTGGATGCACAGTCACAATGTGCTGATGGAGGATTTCCAGAAGGATTACCGTTTCGGCCTCGACTATCGCGCCGTCGAGCTGTTGCCACCGCAAGAGCGCGCCACCTTCATGGGCATCAGGCGCGCCGATGGACGGATCGCGACGCGCAACTATATCGGCGTGTTCATCACCGTGAACTGTTCGGCGACGGTCGCAAGACGCATCGCCAACTATTTCGACGAGGAACGGCTCGAAGACTGGCCCAATGTCGATGGCGTGGTGCCGTTCGTCCACGAGCAGGGCTGCGGCATGGAGATGACCGGCGAGCCGATGGACCTGCTGCGCCGCACGCTCTCGGGCTATATCCGCCATCCCAATCTCGCCGGTGCGGTCGTCGTCTCGCTCGGCTGTGAGCGCAACAATCTCCAGCAGTTCTTCACCGAACAGGGGCTTGCCGCCGGCAAGATGCTCAAGACCGTGACCATGCAGGGCGTGGGCGGTACGGCGGCGGCGATCGAGGCGGGCAGGGCCGCCGTGCGCGAGATGCTGGCCGAGGCGAACGAGGTGAAGCGCGAGCCCTGTTCCGCCGAGCACATCATGATCGGCCTGCAATGCGGTGGCTCCGACGGCTTTTCCGGACTGAGCGCCAATCCCTCGCTGGGCAAGGCCGTGGACCTTCTCGTGCGCCATGGCGGTACCGCCATCCTGTCCGAAACGCCCGAGCTCTACGGTGTCGAGCATACGCTCACGGCGCGCGCCCGCTCGCCCGAGATCGGGCGCAAGTTCCTCGAGCGGATCGACTGGTGGCTCGAATACAATCGCGGCCGCGATACCCAGATCAACGGCCGCGTCTCGCCGGGCAACAATGCCGGCGGCCTTGCCAATATCATCGAAAAGGCGCTCGGCGGGTCGAAGAAGGGCGG
>JAGREZ010000323.1:3217-4143 GCA_020446285.1 Geminicoccaceae bacterium | reverse complement strand
TCGATCAGGAGACGATGGACGATCAGGTCGGAATAACGGCGGATCGGTGATGTGAAATGCGCGTAACGGCGCAGATTGAAACCGAAATGGCCGATATTCGCGGGGCTGTAGATGGCTTGTGCCTGCGAGCGCAGAACCAGTGTCGACACCTGCTCGCGCAGGGCCGGTTCCTCGATGCGCTGCAGAAGGCGGGTGAAGTCGGCGGGCTTGTGCGCGGTTCGTGACCAGCCGATGCCGAGATGTTCCAGATATTGAGCCAGATTTTCGAGCTTGAGCGCATCGGGCTTGTCGTGCACGCGATAGAGACAGGGCAACCTGCGATCGGCCAGCGTTCGCGCGGCGGCGACATTGGCGGCGATCATCATTTCCTCGACGAGCATGTGGCTCTGCAGGCGTGAACGCGGCCGGATCGCGTCGATCCTGCCGTCCTCGCCGATCTCGACAACGCGCTCGGGCAGTTCCAGTTCGATGGTCCCCCGCCGCCTGCGCGCCTCCGCCAGTTTTTCATGAAGGGCGAACAGTGGCTCGATCAGCGCCCGCGGTGCCGCCTCCCCATCGCCTTCATGCGCTTTCTGCACATCTTCATAAACCAGTCGCGCGCGCGATTGCATGATGCCCCGCGTGAAACGCCATTGGAACAGATTGCCGCCGGCGTCGAAACGCATGTGACAGGCAATGCAGGCGCGCTCCACGTCGGGCTTGAGGGAACAAAGCTCGTTGGACAGCGCCTCCGGCAGCATCGGGAGCACCCGGTCGGGAAAATAGACCGAATTGCCGCGCTCCAGCGCTTCCCGGTCCAGGGCGGAGCCCGGACGGACATAATGCGCGACATCGGCAATCGCGACGATGGCGCGAAATCCTCCCGGATTGTCACTCCCCCTGTCCGCTTCGGCCCAGACCGCATCATCGAAATCGCGGGCGTCCGC
>JAGREZ010000323.1:2920-3157 GCA_020446285.1 Geminicoccaceae bacterium | reverse complement strand
AAGCCGCTTCCTCGAGCGCTTCGGGTGAGAAGGTCATGGGCAGATCGAGTTCGATCGCCAGTGATATGGAAATCGCGCGCGGTTCGTCCGCCCGGCCGATCCGCTCGACGATGAGCGCCTTCGGCGGCTCCAGCGGCCGGCCACGTTGCAGGCGCACGCGAACGATATCACCCGGTTCGGCCTCGACATCGCCGGCGACGATCGGAAGATCGTCCTTCTTGTCCTTTCGCGAGGGAA
>JAGREZ010000323.1:0-2845 GCA_020446285.1 Geminicoccaceae bacterium | reverse complement strand
CTTCGGCAGGATCTTGAAGACATGGCCGATGATCGGTCCATCGTCACTGCGTTCCGGGCGAACGAGGAGCCGGTCGCCAAGTCCCGGTGCCGCTCCCGGTCCGCTCGCCTCGACGAGAATGGCAGCGCCCGGCAGGGTGGAGCTTTCGGCCCAGACCTCAC
Source organism: Geminicoccaceae bacterium (assembly GCA_020446285.1). Lineage (GTDB taxonomy): Bacteria > Pseudomonadota > Alphaproteobacteria > Geminicoccales > Geminicoccaceae > JAGREO01. The sequence goes on along the minus strand of JAGREZ010000323.1, from coordinate 2,684 downwards.
CGTCCTCGTCGATCTCGCTCACCACACAGAAGAGCATGGAGGGAGCCTTGCGCGCACCGGGGCGGTCGAGCTGGCGCAGACGCCGCTTGAGCTCGGCCTTGTCGCCACCGCGCAAGCCCAGTTCGCGAGCAAGATCGCGCGCCGAAACATGGCCGCCCCGTTCGTGCAGGATCTCCAGCAACTCGTCCGGTGTCGGTACCGTGGCCCGTTCCTTGCCACGGGCCATGTCAGGCTTCCGATGCCCGGTTTTCATCGCCTTCGGCGGGCTTCGTCGTTGTCTTTTTCGCCGTGCTCTTGCCAGTGCCTGTCTTCTTCGCGCTGGCCTTCTTTCCCGCCGCCTTTTTCGCGGCGGGCTTCTTGTCCGCGGTCTTCCTGGCAGATGCCGCCGTCTTCGCCGGAGCCTTTTTCCGGCCACCGGTTGCACCGGCCTTGGCGGCGATGAGCTCGACCGCCTGCTCCATCGTCAGTGTTTCCGGTTCCATGCCCTTGCGCAGGCTGGCATTGGTTTTCTCATGCTTGACATAGGGACCGAAGCGGCCCTTGAGAATCTGCACGGGCTTGCCGGATTCCGGATGTTCGCCCAGTTCCTTCAGCACCGACTGCCCCGCACCGCGACCGCGTGCCGCCGGCGCTTCGGCAATGAGCGCAATCGCCCGGTTCATGCCGATATTGAGCACATCCTCGTCGTCCGGCAGGCGGATGAACTTGCCGGCATGGGAGACGAACGGCCCGTAGCGATTGATACCGGCGGAGATGGGCTTGCCGGATTCGGGATGCGTACCGATCTCGCGCGGCAGGGCGAGCAGCCTGAGCGCAATCTCGAACGTCACCTGTTCGGGCGTGAGATTGGGAGGGAGCGAGGAGCGGTCGGCGTCCTTGCCGGTACCGCTCTGCAGATAGGGGCCGAAACGCCCCACCTTCAACCAGACCTCATCGCCCGTATCGGGGTGCTCGCCGAGCATCCGCTCGCTCGCCGCGCGTTCCTCGGCATCCTTTTCGCCTTCGCCGAGTTTGCGCGTATAGCGACATTCGGGGTAGTTCGCACAGCCGACAAAGGCGCCGAAGCGACCGAGCTTGAGGCTGAGCGCACCCGTGCCGCAGACCGGGCAGACGCGCGGATCGGACCCGTCATCGCGCGGCGGAAAGAGCTTGATCGCCAGCGCCTCGTTGAGTGCATCGATCAGTTCCGAAGTGCGCCTTTCCTTGACTTCGCCAACATCCCGTTCGAACGGCGCCCAGAATTCCCGCAGGACCTCCTTCCACTCGGTCTCGCCGGCGGCGACACCATCGAGCTTGTCCTCGAGATCGGCGGTGAAGCCCGGCTGGACATAGCGGTCGAAGAAGTGGCTGAGGAAGACATTGACCATGCGCCCGCGATCCTCGGGCACGAAGCGGCGCTGTTCGAGACGGACATATTGGCGGTTCTGCAGGGTCGAAATGATCGAGGCATAGGTCGAGGGACGGCCAATACCCAGTTCCTCGAGCCTCTTGACGAGGCTGGCTTCGGAAAAGCGCGGCGGTGGCTCGGTGAAATGCTGGGTGGGCGTCACCGCCTCCTGCGCGAGTGCACCACCTTCCTTGAGATCCGGCAGGATCGCCTCGGCATCGTCATCATCTCCGGACGGATCGTCACGACCTTCCTGATAGAGCTTGAGAAAGCCGTCAAAGGCAACCGTCTGGCCGGTGGCACGCAGGCCAACCTTGTCGTCACCGCCATCGATCTCGACGATCACCCGGTTCATCACCGCCGCCGCCATCTGGCTGGCGACCGTTCGTTTCCAGATCAGGTCATAGAGCCGCTTCTGGTCGTCATCGAGATATCGCGCGATTTCCTGCGGCACACGGAAGAGATCGGTCGGGCGGATGGCCTCGTGGGCTTCCTGCGCGTTCTTCGTCCTGGTCTTGAAGATGCGCGGCTTTTCCGGGAGGTAGGATTTGCCGAAACGGCTGTCGATCAGCCGTCTCGTGCCGTTCAGCGCATCGTTGGAAAGTTGCACGCTGTCCGTGCGCATGTAGGTAATCAGACCGACGGTCTCACCGTCGAGCTGCACGCCCTCGAACAGTCGTTGTGCCGTCTTCATCGTCCGGTCAGTGGAAAAACCGAGCTTGCGCGCGGCTTCCTGCTGCAGCGTCGACGTCGAGAAAGGCGGCGACGGATTGCGGCCCACCTGTTTCTTCTCCACCGAGCGGACGACCAGATCGGCAGCCTCGACGGCATTCACGGCTTTCGTGGCAGCCTCCTCGTTCGGCAGGCCGAACTTGTCGAGCTTCCTGCCGTCGAGCGAGACGAGCCGTGCGGCGAACGGACCACCGCCATTCTTCAGCCGCGCCTCGACGGTCCAGTATTCCTCCGCCCGGAATGCCTCGATCTCGCTTTCGCGCTCGCAGATCATGCGCAGCGCCACCGACTGCACCCGTCCTGCAGAACGCGAACCCGGCATCTTGCGCCACAGAACCGGCGACAGGGTGAATCCGACGAGGTAATCCAGTGCCCGGCGGGCCTGATAAGCGTCGATCAGATGCTCGTCGAGATCGCGGGGATGCTGCATGGCGTCGAGCACGGCGCGTTTGGTGACCTCATGGAAGACGACACGTTTGACGTCGACATCCTTGATCGCCTTCTTGTCCTTCAATGCCGCCAGCAGATGCCAGGAGATGGCCTCGCCCTCGCGGTCCGGGTCGGT
>JAGREZ010000034.1 GCA_020446285.1 Geminicoccaceae bacterium | reverse complement strand
CTGCTGGCACCGCTCATGGCCTCGGTCAACATGGTCAACGCTCCGGCCGTCGCCCGCTCGCGCAGCATCGGCGTGACGACATCGGAATGTGTCGATGTCGATGCCTATCAGACCCTCATCTGCCTCACCGTCGAGACCGAACGCGGTACGCGCGATCTGCACGGTACGCTCGTGCACGGCGCCGATCCGAGAATCGTGCGCATGCGCGGCATAGACATCGAGGCGAGCCTCGGCGCGCACATGCTCTATGTCCGCAACAATGACAAACCGGGCTTCGTCGGCGACCTCGGCCGGGTGCTCGGCGATGCGGGGATCAATATCGGCACGTTCCATCTGGGCCGAAGCTCCGCCGGCGGCGAGGCCATAGCACTCGTCGATGTCGATTCGGATGTGTCCGAGGAGCTGCGCGCGCGTATCGCGGCACTGCCCAACGTGTTGCAGGTCAAGCATCTGAATTTTTGACCTTTCGACACGGTCGCCATCGCTCCTGCATCGTGCTAGGCACATGTCGGCAAGAGGCCGGTGCTTGTCACCGGCCTTTTTCGTGTGTTCGTCTTTCGTGTGTTCGTCCGGCCATGTCGCAAGGCGTCATCCGGACACCAGGGAGAAAAGGTCCATGACCAATGTGGCGGTCGTCGGCTCGCAATGGGGCGATGAGGGCAAGGGCAAGATCGTCGACTGGCTTTCCGAACGCGCCGATGTCATCGCGCGGTTTCAGGGCGGGCATAATGCGGGCCATACGCTTGTCATCGGCGGCAAGGTCTACAAGCTGAACGCGCTGCCCTCGGGCGTGGTGCGGGGCGGCAAACTTTCGGTNNGCAAGATCGTCGACTGGCTTTCCGAGCGGGCCGATGTGGTGGTGCGCTTCCAGGGCGGCCACAATGCCGGCCACACGCTCGTCATCGACGGACGGACCTACAAGCTCTCGGCCCTGCCTTCCGGAGTGGTCCGCGCCGGCAAGCTCTCGATCATCGGCAATGGCGTGGTCATCGATCCCTGGGCGCTGCTCGACGAGATCGAGCGCATTCGCGGACAGGGTGTCACGGTTTCGAGCGAAAACCTGCGTATTGCCGAGAATGCCGCCCTCATTCTGCCTCTGCATGGCGAACTGGACCGCCTGCGTGAGGAAACGAATTCCAGAAGCAATCGCGGTGCGGGCAAGATCGGCACCACCGGTCGCGGCATCGGCCCGGCCTATGAGGACAAGGTTGCGCGCCGGGCTATCCGCGTGTGCGATCTGGCCGACCAGTCGAGGCTCGAGGCCAAGGTCCACGATCTGCTTCTGCATCACAACGCCGTGCGGCGTGGCCTCGGTGTGGACGAACTGGATGAGACGGCATTGCTGGAAAGGCTTCGCGCTCTGGCACCGAAGCTCCTGCCTTTCGCCGAACCCGTATGGCTGCGTCTTTCCGAACTCAAGCGTGCCGGTCGGCGCATCCTGTTCGAGGGCGCACAGGGGGCCATGCTCGATATCGACCACGGCACCTACCCGTTCGTCACCTCCTCCAACACCATGGCCGGCATGGCGGCGACCGGTTCCGGTGTCGGCCCGGACAGTGTCGGTTACGTCCTCGGCATCACCAAGGCCTACACCACAAGAGTGGGCTCCGGTCCGTTCCCGACCGAACTCGGTGATGATATCGGCAAGGCGCTCGGCGAACGCGGTCACGAATTCGGCACGGTAACGGGGCGCAGTCGCCGCTGCGGCTGGTTCGATGCGGTGCTGGTGCGCCAGGCTGTCAAGCTCAGCGGCATCAATGGCCTGGCCCTGACCAAACTCGACGTGCTCGACGGCTTCGAGACGCTTCGGATCTGCACCGCCTACAATCTCAACGGCCAGACCCTGCACCACCTTCCCGCCGGCATGTCGGCCCAGGCGGCGGTGAAGCCGATCTACGAGGAGATCGAAGGCTGGGAGGAAAGCACGAGGGGGGCGCGCTCCTTCGCCGATCTTCCGGCCCAGGCGATCAAGTATGTCAAGAGACTCGAGGAACTCGTCGAAGCGCCGGTGGCCCTCCTTTCCACCAGCCCGGACCGCGACGACACGATCCTCGTCACCGATCCGTTCGCGGACTGATGCGGAGCTTGCGGCAGACCCATGCGCACTCACGGCAAGGCCCTTCACGAACTGTTCCGAAAGCGGGATATTCGTCACATCACGCATGTTCCCGATGCGGGACATGCCGAACTGATACGGCTCGCATCGACTGATGATGCGTTCGTGTCCACGGCACTCACCACCGAAGAGGAGGGTATAGCCTGCCTCGCCGGTGCATGGCTCGGCGGCGAGCGTGGCGCCCTTCTGATGCAGTCGAGCGGCGTCGGCAACTGTATCAACATGCTGGGGCTGACCGAAATCTGCCGGTTCCCGCTGTTGATGTTCGTGACCATGCGCGGCGAATGGGCCGAGCAGAATCCGTGGCAGCGTCCGATGAGCCGTGCCGTGCAGCCCTGTCTGGAGGCGATGAATGTCATCGTGCAACGCGCAGACGATGTGGACGAACTGCTCGATTTGAGCGAAGCGGCAATCGACATGGCCTATGCCGGCGACCATGCCATCGCCATCCTGATTTCGCAAAAGCTGATCGGACGCAAGACATGGTGATCCGCCCGCAGATCGAACGACGCGCCGCCGTTTCCCTGTTGCTGGAGGACCGGGACCAACTTCTGGTCGTATCCGGCCTCGGCTCGCCCACCTGGGACGTCGCCGCCGCAGGTGATCATCCGCGCAATTTCCATCTGTGGGGTGCTATGGGCGGTGCCGCCATGGTCGGCCTCGGTCTGGCGCGCGCGCGGCCGGATCTGCCGGTCCTCGTCATTACCGGAGACGGCGAACAGCTCATGGGCATGGGCGCACTGGCAACGATCGGCGCCGCCGCACCCGGCAATCTCGCGATCGTCGTGCTCGACAACCGGCACTATGGCGAAACCGGCATGCAGCCGAGCCATACAGGTCTCGGCACGAGGCTCGACGAGGTTGCCGTCGCATCCGGTTTTCGCTGGACCGAACGCCACGCCGATATCCAGGCCATGCCCGGATTGCGCCGGCGCATCCATGCGAAGGAGGGGCCGGGGCTCGCCGTTCTCGAGATCGGCACGGACGAACCGTCCAGAATCATGCCGGAGCGGGACGGTGTTTTTCTCAAGAACCGGTTTCGCGCCGACCTGCAGGCCGGCTGAAGTCCCCGCGCCTTCCACATTTGCGCATACAACCCTTGCACGCCAGACGGTTCTCGGCGACGTTCCTCTGCGTTATCCACGCCCGAAGAACAAGATGATCGGAGGAGGGAGCGGTGATGGAAACCCTGAGGCTGGACGGTGATGCCGATCCACTGGAGACACAGGAATGGATGGATGCCATCGATTCCGTCATCGAATTCGAGGGTGCCGACCGTGCCGTCCGCTTGCTCGAAGCATCGATCGCGCGTGCGCACGAGCATGGCGCCGATCTGCCGTTCACGGCGAATACCCCCTATCTGAACACGATCCCGGTCTCGGAGCAGGCAGCCAGCCCCGGTGATCATCAGCTCGAATGGCGCATCCGCTGCGTCTCCCGCTGGAATGCCATGGCCCAGGTTCTGCGCGCCAACAAGGAAAGCAGCGAACTCGGTGGTCACATTGCCTCCTATGCAAGCTCCGCCACGCTCTACGATGTCGGCTTCAATCATTTCTGGCATGCGCCGTCGAAGGATCATGGTGGCGATCTGATCTTCGTTCAGGGCCATGTGGCTCCCGGCATCTATTCGCGCGCATTCCTCCTCGGTCGACTGACAAAAGAACAGATGGACAATTTCCGTCAGGAAACCGGTGGCAACGGGCTCTCTTCCTATCCCCACCCCTATCTGATGCCGGATTTCTGGCAGTTTCCGACCGTGTCGATGGGGCTTGGCCCGCTGATGGCGATCTATCAGGCGCGGTTCATGAAATATCTGCATCATCGCGGCATGGCCAACACCGAAAATCGCAAGGTCTGGGCCTTCCTCGGTGACGGCGAGATGGACGAGCCGGAGAGCC
>JAGREZ010000322.1 GCA_020446285.1 Geminicoccaceae bacterium | reverse complement strand
GGCTGTTGAGCGCATTCCACAGGATGGTGTCCTGGCGCAGCACGGCACCCTTGGGCCGGCCGGTGGTCCCGGATGTGTAGACCAGCAGGAGCATGCAGGAGAGATCGACATGCGGGTTGCTGTCATCACGCCCGGTCGTGTCGCGAAGGGCATCGAGCGGTTCGACGAAGAGCCCGGGCCGCGCGAGCGCGTTCGCGGTTCTTGCGAAAGCATCGGTGTGGAGCAGGACCTTCGCCCCCGAGTCGCCGAGCACGAAGGCAAGTTCGCGTTCCGCGAGGCGCCAGTTCAGCGGAACGAGCATCGCGCCCAGACGGGCGCAGGCGAACAGCAATGCGAGCATGTCGGGATGGTTGAGCCCGAGAAAGGCGACGCGATCGCCGCGGGAGATACCACGCTCATGCTTGAGAAAACGCGCGGTTTCGAGGATCCGCGCGCGAAGGCCGGCATAACCGGTCCATGTACCGTTGAAGTACAGCGCCGGCCGCTTGCCGTCGAATGCCGCGTGACGGTCGATCCATGTCGAGATATCCATGTTTCCCCGTGCAATCCGCGCCGTTTTTTGGTAGTATCCAGCCGGTGTGCATGAGAAACGCCCTGTCGGCAAGCTGTTAAGATCAATGACTTTTCATCTTCGAACGCTTCTCGCGGCCATCATTTGTGCGCTGGTCGTCGTGTCGGGCAGTCCAGCCGCGCGTGCGGGTCAGGGCGAATGCCTCGCCGCCATCGCCGTGCTCGAGGCGGCGAGCGAAGGCCGTGACGGCATGGCGGCGGTCATCCAGGTGGTGCGCAATCGCATCCGCGACGGCCGTTTTCCGGATGATGCCTGCTCGGTTATCGCCCAGCCGCGCCAGTTCCAGCCGGTGAGCGAATGGCCGGCACTCGCCCGCGCCCTTCGCCATCCGGCAAGCTTCCGCTCGGAAACGCTGCTCGGTCCGTCGAGGTCACTGGAGGCGGCGCAGCAGCTCGTGCGCGGCGGCTCCCCGGATCCCACCGGCGGCGCGCTCTATTTCGTCAATCCCCGGTTCATGGATCCCTCCCATTGCCCGTGGTTCGCCAGCCTCAAGCATACGCGGACCATCGGCAATCACGAATTCATGACCCATTACGGCAAAGGCGAGAAACGCGGCGCCCCCGCCCTCGACTGCTCCAGCCCCGAGATCGGCAGCCGCCGCGGCTTCAGCCTCGCCAGCCAGTTCGCCAACGGCCTGTTCCATCCGAACGGCGCCCGCACCGCCTCCCGAACCCCCACCCGAAACCAGCTCGAAGCCTGGCGAAGAACCGGCCAGCTGAAACAGAGACAACGCGAAATCAAGAAACTGTTCAAACCCGGCTGGATCAATCTGGATTGAGTATTCGCATTGGATGAAAGGCCAACCACCGGGATACGCCCGACTCTTTCCGCCGCTCATGAAGTTCAGCCATATCAGCCGTGATTACCGGAAGCCTGCAACGCCTGTATCCGCAGACCTCCGGTCGCCGTCTCGCATTACGGATCGTACCTGACTACCAGATTTCCAGAGTTTCAATTGTCGTCAAATCCTTGACCTGATCGAGATACGCATTCTCGACGATCAGCTTGCCGCCTTCGGAAGAATCGATGGTAATCTCGACATCCGTACCCACCTGCCGGAAATGGACAATGTCCGCCGTACGCAAATGCAAACCGATCTCTATCTTGTCCGAACCATAGAATTTGTTTGCAACTTCGAAATCCTTGATCGTATCCGTTCCCTCACCCTCCTCGAAAATGAACGTATCACTGCCACTTCCTCCCCAGAGAGTGTCATCGCCACGATCGGCATACTCGAACTCACCGTCGCCGGCGATCACATCACTGCCCATCCCACCCCAGAGCGTGTCATCACCGTCACTACCGTAGAGCCAGTCATCCCCGCGCTCGCCCCAGATCTGATCATCGCCGTCACCACCATCGATCCAGTCACGCCCCTCACCGCCCCAGATGCTGTCATTGCCGGTTGGCTCCCAGAGTGGGCCAATCAGGAAAGCCTCGCGATCTTCTACCTGGAATTCAGAGCTATCGCCGCCAACAATGGTATCATTTCCACTACCACCCCAAAGCTTGTCGTCAAACACACCCCCGACGATGATATCGGCGCCTCCACCGCCCCAGATCTGATTGCCAACAACTTCACCTTCACTGCTGCCGCCATAAATCAAATCGTTACCATCGCCACCGCAGATCTTGTCGAGACCACCATTGCCATAGATGTCATCTTCGCCCCGGCCGCCCCAGATGAAATCGGGTCCCGATCCGCCTTCAAGCACATCGGAACCGCCGAACCCTCTTATTCGATCAGCACCACCGGCACCGCTGATCACATCATCGCCCGCAGATCCGAACAATTTGTTATCCTTGTCATTTCCCATGATATTGATAGCCATTTCCATCCCTCCATAAATCTCACTCAGTAACATACATAATAACAATTCCACTCAAAATCAGTATCAATACTGACTTGTCACGCGAATCGCGATCGAGACCATGCATTTATTGGCACGCCGCGCAGAATTTGCGCTCAAACTTCCGACTATACTTGGGTTAAACTCACAGTTTTCCAAAAGGATACAGCAAACGCTCCTCCGCGCCAGCGCTGAGGTTGCGTCCGGCGCTGCCGAGTACATCCAGAATTGCACTTCCTGTCAATGTGAAACCGTGCGGTTGCCGGTCAGCGGCTGCGTTGGGCGAAGCGGACGGCTTCTTCGGCGGCGCGGATCAGGGCGCGGGCCTTGTTGAGGCTCTCTTCGTATTCGGCATCGGGATTGCTGTCGGCGACGACACCGCCGCCCGCCTGGAGATAGAGTTTGCCATCCTTGACGAGGCCGGTGCGCAGGGCGATGCAGGTGTCCATGTCGCCATCGGCGGAAATATAACCCACCGTGCCGGCGTAGAAACCGCGCCTTTCGGGCTCGAGCTCCTCGATGATCTCCATCGCCCGGACCTTGGGCGCACCGGAAACGGTGCCCGCGGGGAAGCCGGCCATGAGCGCGTCGATGGCGTCGAGTCCCTCGCGGATCCGGCCCTGCACATTCGAGACAATGTGCATGACATGGCTGTAATATTCGATCTGCATCCGCTCGGTGACTTCCACCGTACCAATCTCGGCGACACGGCCGACATCATTGCGGCCGAGATCGAGCAGCATGAGATGTTCGGCGAGTTCCTTGGGATCGGCGAGCAGTTCCTCGGCAAGTGCCTTGTCCTCCGCCGCATCCCTGCCGCGGCGGCGCGTTCCCGCGAGCGGGCGGATAGTGACGATGCCGTCGCGCAGGCGTACGAGGATTTCCGGACTGGAGCCGACGAGCGTGTAGCCGTCGAGTTCGAGAAAGAACAGGAAGGGCGACGGGTTGAGTCGGCGCAATGCACGGTAGAGGGCGAATGCCGGAAGTTCGAAGGGGATCTCGAAGCGCTGCGACGGTACGACCTGAAAGATGTCGCCGGCGAGGATATACTCCCTTGCCTTCTCCACCATCGCGTGGAAATCCTCGCGGGTCATGTTGGCGACCGGCTCGGGATGCGGCGAGGAGATGCGCGGGCCGCTCGGATTGATGCCCCGGCTGAAATCGGCGACGGCATCGGCAAGCCGCTCGCAAGCGAGATCGAAGGCTCGCTCGGCGGAGAGGTCTGCCGACGGATAGACCGGTGTCACCACCGTCACCCGATCCTCGATATTGTCGAAGATCGCGACCAGCGTCGGCCGCATGAACACCGATTCCGGAAGGCCGAGACGATCGGCATTCTTCTCCGGCAGCCGCTCGATCCGGCGCACCATGTCATAGGACATGTGACCGAACAGGCCGGCGGCCATGGGCGGCAGTGCCGCCGGCAGGTCGATGCGCGCCTCGGCCATGAGTTCGCGCAGGCTCGAGAGCGGGTCGCCCGCAGCGGGTTCGAACGCATCGAGATCGAAACGGGCGCGCCGGTTGATCTCCACCCGTTCGCCCGTCGAACGCCAGATCAGATCGGGCTTGATACCGATGATCGAATAGCGGCCGCGATTGGCACCACCCTCGACACTTTCCAGAAGAAAGCTGTAGGGACGCCCCTCGGCAAGCTTCAGCATGGCCGAGACGGGGGTCTCGAGATCGGCGACGAGCGAGGTCCAGACGACCTGTGAATGGCCCTGTCCGTAACGTTCGGCGAAGCTCTCTCGATCGGGGAAGGTGCTCACTGTTCGGGGCTCAACGCTGCGGCGAGCGCCTGCAACGCCGCCTGGTCAATCTGGACCGGAAAGCGATGGCGCAGGGCCTGTTCATACTGGACCAGAAGGTCGTTGCGCTGCTGATCGGCGATCTCGCCCCGAAGTTCATCGAGATCCTCGGGCGGATCGGCGGCGATGATCTCGTCATTGCGGATGATGATGGCTCCACCGGGAACCTCGATGGCTTCCCCGGCCACCTCGCCCGCGTCAAGCCTGAACAGCATCGCAAGCGCATCCGGCGAGAGGCCGGCCATGGCCGGATTGTCCGCTCGCCGCAACGGCTCGCTCGTCGTCAGCACGGCTTCGTCACCCAGCTCCCCGGCAAGCTCCTCAAGCGTCGCCCCGTCGGAGGCCAGTCGCCCGAGTATGGCCGCGGCATCCGCCATGGCCCGTTCCTGCCGGCGCTCGACCTTCCAGGCATCGAGAACCCGCTGGCGAACCTCGTCAAGCGTGCGGTCGCGCGGCGGATCGATCGTGTCGACGCGATACATGAGATAGCCGTCGCCGGTCTGCTCCAGAAGCGAGATTTCACCGGCCCCGCCTTCAAAGAACTTCGCCAGCACATCGCCGCTCAGGCGCTCCTCCCCGACGGGATTGCCGTCACGATCCATGCCCGAACGGTCGACACCATCGAGTGCCAGCGCATCGAAGCCCAGCTGTTCGGCGGCTTGTTCCAGACTGGTGCCGGCGGCGATCTCGTCATCGAGCGCGTTGGCCAGATCCGGCATCTGCAGGCGGGCACGATCCAGTGCCAGTTCGGCAACGAGCGCGTCACGCACCTCGGCGAGCGGCGTCACCGTTTCGGGCTCGCTCTCGATCAGACGGAAGAGATGCCAGCCGAATGCACTCTCCACGGGCTCACTCAGACTATCGGTGTCGGCAAGCGCGAAGATCGGGGTGCCGAGCGCTTCCGGCAGATCTCCTTGCGCAAGCGGACCGATCGAGCTGTAGCCCAACCCCCTGTCGGCCAGCGCATCGGCGGTTTCGGCGAGCGTAGCCCCCCCCTCGATCCGTTTCAGCGCCTCGTCGATCACCGCGCGGTCGCTGGCGAGCAGCTGGCCCACCTTGCGCCGTTCGGGCGTGGAATAGCGGGCGAGCCGGGCATTGTAGGCTTCCGCGATTTCCGCCTCGGGAATCTCGATCTCGTCGACGAGATCCTGCGGCTCGATCACCACGATCAGGCCCGAACGGTATTCCGGCGCCTCGAAGCGGGCCCTGTTGTCGGCAAGCCAGCTTTCGAGAACGGCGTCGTCCGGGTCGTCGATCGCGATCGAACCGGCAACCAGCCTGAGCGCGGTCGCCCGGCGCTGCTCGTTGCGGAAGGCGAACATGGCCTCCGCCTGCGCCCGCGGCACCTCGACGAGACCGCTCACCGCATCGACGAGCATCGCCCGCCGCAGATCGTCGCGCACCTCCTCGATGAACTGCGCCTCGCTCATGCCCTGGCCGCGCAGCATCAGATCGAGGCGTTCCCGTTCGAATCCGCTCTGGCTGCGAAAGAGCGGATCCTCGGTGATGGCGGTCCGGACCGTGCTGTCGGCCACGCCAAGCCCGAGCTCGAGGCCATGCATGTCGACCAGGCGCCGCGCGATCCGTGTCTGCACCGCCTGGCTCAACAGGCCGAAGGCAATCGCCTGGCCGCGATCCAGAGGGGTGTTGAACTGCTGGCGAAAACGGTTGATCTGATCGTCGAACTCGCGATTGACCTCGACCGCCGAGACCTCGAGATCGCCGACCTCGGCAATCGCCGCACCGCTGCGCGTCCCGAGGAAGATATCGCCGATCCCCCAGACCGCGAAGCTGACGATCAGGAGGACCAGGAGAACGCGCACCACCCAGCTGGAGGCCTGCTTGCGCATTGCATCGAGCATGTTCGACACCATCCGTTAGCGAAACGTGACCGCCCGCGACACCACGGGGACCCTGTGCGAAGCCGTCAGGAGACGGTCCGCGAACATATAGACGTACCCGGGATGACGGCAAACTCCCGATTTTTCAATCCGTCATCCATGCCAACAGCTGGTCACTAGGGACCGGCTGTGATAGGTAGCCGCCGTTCCGAAGAAATGAAAGGTTCGCAGCGATGGCATTGCCGCGCCCCGTCGTCCTTGGAAACTGGAAGATGAACGGCCTCCGGGCGGACGGGCTGGCGCTTGCCGGCGCACTCGCCGAACGTGCCGCGAATCTTTCGGGGACACTCGGCATCTTTCCGCCTGCAACGCTCGTCGGCGAGGTTGCCCGCCGGGTCGCCGGGTCGCCGGTCATCGTCGGCGGACAGGATTGTCACGAAAAGCCCTCGGGTGCCTTTACCGGCTCGGTCTCGGCGGCGATGCTCGCCGATATCGGCGCGGGGGCAGCGATCGTCGGCCATTCCGAGCGCCGGCACGGTCTCTGCGAGGATGACGCCCTGGTAAAGGCGAAGGCCGAGGCGGCTCTTGCGGCGGGCCTTCTCACCGTTCTCTGCATCGGCGAGACGGAGGAAGAGTACCTCGCCGGGCGGCAGATCGAGATTCTCGAACGGCAGCTCGCCGGCAGCCTTCCCGGATCCGGCAATGCCGACCGGCTGGTCGTCGCCTATGAGCCCGTCTGGGCCATCGGCACCGGGCGCACGCCGACGATCGGGGAAATCGGCCGGACCCATGCCGAACTGGCGCGAATGGTGGCGGCGAAGGTGGCGGGCGATCCCGTTGCCCTTCTCTATGGCGGTTCGGTCAAGCCCGACAATGCGGCGGACATCATGGGCATCGACCATGTCGACGGGGTCCTCGTGGGTGGTGCGAGCCTCGATGCGGGCGGTTTCTGGAATATCTACACGGCCGGCGGCGGCGTCTGAACGCCCGCCGAGCCAGGAGCGAGGAATGAAATGAGCACGGTATTACTGGTGATCCATCTGATCATCGCGCTTGCGCTTGTCGGCGTGATCCTCATCCAGCGCAGCGAAGGCGGCGCGCTCGGCGGCCTCGGCGGAACGACCATGGGCGGCATGATGAGCGGCCGCGGAACGGCCAACCTGCTGACGCGCACGACCGCGATCCTCGCCACCTGCTTCATCGTCACGAGTCTCTCGCTGGCGATTGTCGCGAGCAATGCCACAGGCCCCTCATCGATCCTCGAGGAGGTCGACCAGCCCGCCGCGACCGAGCCGGCCGAACCTGAAAAACCGGCAGCGCCACTCGCGGAATAGGAGATCGCTTTGCCGATGACATTCCATAATGGTTGCATCGCGCGATCGATAGCAGGATACTGCTGATTGATGACGCGCTTTGTGTTCATAACCGGCGGTGTTGTATCCTCGCTTGGCAAGGGTCTCGCCTCCGCTGCCCTCGGATCCCTCCTGCAGCTCCGGGGACTGAAGGTCCGTCTCCGCAAGCTCGATCCCTATCTCAATGTCGATCCCGGCACCATGTCGCCCTATCAGCATGGCGAGGTGTTCGTGACCGAGGACGGCGCCGAGACGGATCTCGATCTCGGCCATTACGAGCGCTTCACCGGCGTCCCGTCGCGAGCGACCGACAGCGTTTCCGCCGGGCGGATCTACTGGACGGTGCTCACCCGCGAGCGTCACGGCGACTATCTCGGCGGTACCATTCAGGTCATTCCACACATTACCAACGCGATCAAGGAGTTCATCCTCCGGGATGTCGACGATGCGGATATCGTCCTTTGCGAGATCGGCGGCACGGTCGGTGACATCGAGGGCCTGCCCTTTCTCGAAGCGATCCGCCAGCTCGCCAACGAACTGCCGCGTGGCCGCTGCGCCTTCCTGCACATGACGCTCGTGCCCTGGATCGCCTCCGCCGGCGAACTGAAGACCAAGCCGACCCAGCACAGCGTGCGCGAACTGCGCGGCATCGGCATCCAGCCCGACATCCTCATGTGCCGCTCGGATCGGGAAATTTCCGTCGACGCCCGGCGCAAGATTGCTCTTCAGTGCAGCGTCCATCCAGATTGCGTCATTCAGGCGCTCGACTGCAAGTCCATATACGAGGTGCCGATCCACTATCACGAGGAAGGGCTCGACGGGCAGCTTCTCGCGGCGCTCGACCTGCCCGGCACACCGGAGCCCGACCTTTCCCGGTGGCAGGAGATCGTCGACCGGCTCGAACGTCCCGATGGCGAGGTCAAGGTCGCGATCGTCGGCAAGTATACCGAGCTGATGGACGCCTACAAATCGCTCAACGAGGCGCTCGTGCATGGCGGCATCGCCAACCGCATGAAGGTCGTCGTCGACTGGATAGACGCCGAACATTTCTCCCAGCGTGATCTTTCCGGCCGATTGCAGGGGGTCAATGCGATCCTCGTCCCGGGCGGCTTCGGCGAACGCGGTTCGGAAGGCAAGATCGCCGCCGTGACCTATGCCCGCGAGCAGGGCCTGCCCTTCCTCGGCATCTGTTTCGGCATGCAGCTCGCCTGCATCGAGGCGGCCCGCAGGCTCGCTGGAATCAATGGCGCGAGCTCCACCGAATTCGGCCCCTGTCCGGATCCCGTCGTCGGCCTGATGACCGAGTGGGAGTTCGGCGGCGAGACGGTCACGCGCAGCGAAAAGAGTGCCAAGGGCGGCACCATGCGGCTTGGCGCCTATCCCTGCGACCTCGCCGAGGGCAGCCTCGTGCGCGGGATCTACGGTCAGGCCGGGATCAGCGAGCGCCACCGCCACCGCTTCGAGGTCAACATCAACTACAAGGAACGTCTGGAAGAGGCGGGCCTGCGCTTTTCCGGCATGTCGCCCGACGGCAGGCTGCCCGAAATCGTCGAACTTCCGGGACATCCCTGGTTCGTCGGCGTGCAGTTCCATCCCGAGCTCAAGTCGAAGCCCTTCGATCCGCATCCGCTGTTCAAGGACTTCATCCGCGCCGCCCGCGAACAATCCATACTGGTCTGATCATGAACGAGAACGCTCGCAAGGTCTCCATCGGCGACATGGCCGTGGGCGGCTCGCTGCCGCTCGCACTGATCGCCGGCCCCTGCCAGATCGAGAGCGAGGGGCATGCCATGGAAATGGCGCTCGCGCTCGACGAACTCGCGCGCACGCTGGATTTCCCTCTCGTGTTCAAGGCATCATACGACAAGGCCAACCGCACCAGTCTCGGCGGTTCGCGCGGGATCGGTATGGACAAGGGCCTGAGAGTGCTCGCCGACATCAAGGCGCGCATCAACCGTCCGGTCATCAGCGACATCCACGAGACGACGCATGCCGCACCCGTCGCCGAGATATGCGACATCCTGCAGATTCCGGCCTTTCTCTGCCGGCAGACGGACCTGCTCGAGGCGGCCGCGAATACTGGCCGGGCGATCAATGTCAAGAAAGGCCAGTTCCTCGCCCCCTGGGACATGCGCAATGTCGTGAAAAAACTCGAAAGTTTCGGCGCCGACCGCATTCTCGTCTGCGAGCGCGGTGCGTCCTTCGGCTACAACACGCTCGTCACCGACATGCGTGCGTTGCCGGAGCTTGCCGCGACCGGCTGGCCCGTGGTGTTCGACGCGACCCACAGCGTCCAGCAGCCGGGCGGGCAGGGCGGCAGCAGCGGCGGCCAGCGGCAGTTCGTTCCCGTGCTGGCGCGCGCGGCGGTGGCCATCGGAATTTCCGCCGTTTTCATCGAGACCCATGACGATCCCGACAAGGCGCTCAGCGACGGTCCGAACATGGTCCCGTTGAAAAGAATGCGCGATGTCATGGAAGATCTCATGGCGTTCGATAAACTCGCCAAGGCGCGCAGCCTGCCGCAATTGGCCTGACCTCAAGCCGGAACGATCAGACATGTACGATACCGAGATTACCAGCATCATTGGCCGCCAGATCCTCGACAGCCGGGGCAATCCAACCGTCGAGGTCGATATCGAGCTGGCATCGGGCGCCTTTGGCCGCGCCGCCGTACCCTCGGGTGCCTCCACCGGCAGTCGCGAGGCGCTCGAACTGCGTGACGGCGACAGGACGCGCTGGCTCGGCAAGGGCGTGGGCAAGGCGGTGGACGCCGTGAACGGCGAGATCGCCGATGCCATCCTCGGCATGGACGCTATCGATCAGAGCGGCATCGACGCGGCGATGATCCGTCTCGACGGCACCGACACCAAGGCCCGTCTTGGCGCCAACGCCATTCTCGGCGTGAGCATGGCGGTGGCGAAGGCAGCGGCGGAAACCTCGGGTCTGCCGCTCTACCGCTATGTCGGCGGCGCGGCGGCGCGGGTGCTGCCGGTACCGATGATGAACGTCATCAATGGCGGCGCGCATGCCGACAATCCGATCGANNAGGAATTCATGATCATGCCGGTGGGCGCGTCCACCTTCTCCGAGGCGTTGCGCATGGGTGTGGAAGTGTTCCACAGCCTGAAGAAGTCGCTGTCGGAAGCCGGCCTCAACACCAATGTCGGCGACGAGGGTGGTTTCGCGCCGGATATCGGCAGTGCCGAGGAGGCCCTCGCCTTTCTCGACAAGGCGGTCGCGGCCGCAGGTTATCGCACGGGTGACGATATCGTTTTCGCGCTCGACTGTGCTGCATCCGAATTCTGCGAGAACGGCCGGTACGAGGTGAAGGGCGAGAACAAGAGCCTCGATGCCGGCGGTATGGTCGACATGCTGGAAAGCCTTTGCGGCAAGTTCCCGATCCTGTCGGTCGAGGACGGCATGGCCGAAGGCGACT
>JAGREZ010000321.1 GCA_020446285.1 Geminicoccaceae bacterium | reverse complement strand
GAAATCCTCCATCGCCGGATAGAGCACTTCCTCGACCTGCGGACTGAGCCGGTGGATCTCGTCGATGAACAGCACGTCGCGCGGCTGCAGGTTGGTCAACAGTGCCGCGAGATCGCCGGCACGGGCGATGATCGGCCCCGACGTCATGCGGAAACCGACACCGAGTTCGGTGGCGACGATCTGCGAGAGCGTGGTCTTGCCCAGCCCCGGCGGCCCGGCGAACAGCACATGATCGAGCGCCTCACCGCGACCGCGCGCCGCCTCGATGAAGATCTTGAGATTGGACTTGAGCTGGCGCTGGCCGATGAATTCGCCGAGCGCCTTCGGCCGCAGCGAGAGTTCCGCGTCCTCGGGCTTCTCCGTTCCATCGATCAGCCGGTCGTCGGTCGTCCCGGACATCAGGGCGAAAGCTCCTTGAGGCTCTCACGGATCAGCAGGTCGAGACCCGCCTCGCCGTCGATCCGCGTCTGAACGCGGGCCAGCGCCGAATAGGCCTCGCTGCGACCATAACCGAGCGAGACCAGTGCCGCGAGCGCATCGGCGGCGGCGGTACTCCCGGCGGGGCTCGCCGACGGCGCGAGTGCCACACCGCCGGCGGCCGTCGGCAATGTCCCGATCTTGTCCCTGAGTTCGCTGACGATGCGCCCGGCGACCTTCGGCCCGACGCCGTTGGCCCGTGTCAGCGGCACGCGATCCTGCGCACTCACCGCCTGGGTCAGCTCGTCCGGTCCGGACACCGAAAGGATCGCCAGCGCCAGCCGCGCGCCCACCCCCTGAATGTTCTGGAGGATGCGGAACCAGCGTTGTTCCGCCGGATCGTTGAAACCGTAGAGCGTGATCGAATCCTCGCGCACTTGGGTGACGATGCGAAGCTCCACCGCCGCACCGGCGGACGGGACCCGCTGCAAGGTCCGCGCCGGACAGTGAACGAGATAGCCAACACCGCCAGCGTCAACGATCAGGTGATCCTCGCCGATCTCGGCGATGCGCCCGCGCAGGAGCGCGATCACGCCCCCACTCCCGCATGACGGCGTTCGATCTGCCGTGCCGTCATGCGATAATGGGCGTGACAGATGGCGACCGCGAGCGCGTCGGCCGCATCGCCGGTGGGTTCCCCTGCACCGGGCAGCAACATGCGCACCATGTGCGCGACCTGATCCTTGGCCGCATTGCCCGTGCCGGTGACCGACCGCTTGACCTTCTTGGCCGCATATTCGGTGACGACGAGCCCGCTCACGCTGGCCGCGAGCAGCACCACGCCGCGCGCATGACCGAGCTTGAGCGAGGAGAGCGCATTGCGGTTGACGACGGTTTCCTCGACCGCCGCCTCGAACGGTCCGTGGCCGGCGATCACCCCGCGCAAGCCCTGGAAAATGGTCTCCAGCCGTTCCGCCAGCGCGCGTTCGGCCGTACTCTGGACCGCCCCGCAGGCAACAAAGCGAAGCCTCGGGCCATCGGCCTCGATCACGCCCCAGCCGGTTCGTTGCAGACCCGGATCGAGGCCGATGATGCGCATCAGCCGCCCAGCTGTTCGAGAGCGGTCTCGGAAACCTCGTAATTTCCGGTGACCCGGTTAACATCATCATTGTCGTCGAGCTGCTCGAGCAGCTTGAACAGTGTCGGCGCCTTCTCGTCTTCAACCGGCACATTTACCTGCGGCCGCCAGCCGAGATAGGCCTCCTCGGGCGAGCC
>JAGREZ010000320.1 GCA_020446285.1 Geminicoccaceae bacterium | reverse complement strand
CCGTCGGGCACTTCCATCTCCTGGGTGATCGACTTCAGCCGGCGACGGTCACTGGTGTTCGCGATCTTGCGGCTGATGCCGCCGCCGCGCGGGGTATTGGGCATGAGCACGCAATAGCGGCCCGCAAGCGACAGGTAGGTGGTGAGGGCCGCTCCCTTGTTGCCGCGTTCCTCCTTGACCACCTGCACGAGCAGGATCTGCCGGCGCTTGATGACCTCCTGGATCTTGTAGGAACGCATCAGCCTTGCGCGCATCCGCGCCTGGGCATCGACCTCCTCGGCCGTCTCCTCGTCGGCATCCTCGGTGACCGCCGCCTCGCGACGCGACTTCGCCATGCGCCGCGCGGCCGTCTCCTCGTCGACCTCCTCCTCGTCATCCGTATCTTCGGAACCCGCGCCTCCGGAGCCGGTCTCCTCGCCATCGGCGTCACCGTCAGCGCCATCATCCCCGCCGCTACCGGCGGAAACGTCGACATCTCCGCTATCGCCCCCGTCGCCGGACGCGGCATCGCCCTGCCCCGCATCCCCCGTCACGGGATCATCGGCATCCACTTCGTCGCCGGCGCTGCCGGAGGTTCCGGCATCGTCGTCGTCATCACTGCCGTCGTCGTCACTGTCACCATCATTATTCCTGCGGGCATGCTCGCGCTCGAGATTCTCGAGCATCTCGCGGTCGGCCTGCGGGATCTGGTAATAATCGGGATGGATTTCGCTGAAGGCGAGGAAGCCGTGGCGATTGCCGCCATAATCCACGAAGGCGGCCTGCAGCGAGGGCTCGACCCGCGTCACCTTGGCAAGATAGATATTGCCCTTGAGCTGCTTTTTCGTCGATGTCTCGAAATCAAAGTCGCACAGCTGGTCCCTGTCGACGACGACCACCCGGGTCTCCTCGGAGTGGGTCGCATCGATCAGCATTCTTTTTGTCATCTGGAAGGGTCTCCGACCGGAAATCGGGCATGAGCCACGGCTCGCATGACCGGTCACGGTCTTCTGGGTGAGGCCAGCGCACAACCGTACCGCGAGCAATTTTCGCTTGCATCGGCAACGGCGGTGGTTTCTGGCGCATATTGTCCTTTGGTTCGTTCGCCCTGATCGACCGGCCTGCCTGCAGCGGTTGCGGCGGCGGTCCTGGTCTCGCAGGCAGTCTGCCAACCATTCGGTTCAGCGAGGGATCCGAGCGCGTGAACTTTCGACCCTCGTCGGGTCCGGCGTAAGCCGATATTCCGCGCATCATCTTTCGATCCTTCGCTACCAGTATAGGGTCTGTCTTTGCGTGCTACAATCCACTAATGTCCGTGCCGATGAATGCCATGCGTTTTCCGCCGGACGCACGGACCGGCAGTCCGGTCGGAAAACGCTCGACAAACCCCAACATCTCGTTGACGATAATGCCGACAACCGCAATGCGGGACGAACATGGCTGGAGGTTGTGCGCAGGGCGGCGAAGCGTTTTCGCGGCAATGCGTGCGTCGGTGCAGGCGTTGTCCGCGCCCGTGCGCCGGCATTGCCGGTTGTCCGTTTTCGCCGCATTCTCCGGCAACCGGCGGAAGGCTGTCGTCATATCGTCAACTCGCATTGAACCGAACAGGATCGACCTGAGCGCATGATTGCCGGCGCATACGAGATTCGTCCCTCGCGACAGACGCGGAGAGCCGGCCTTCGCCGGGTTCCGGCCGCCTTGATGTCCCTTGTACTCGCTCTCGCAATGGTTGTGTCAACTTTTGTTGCAGTCACTGCGAACGCGCAGGAAGCGGAGGTTCTCGGCATCCGTTTCGGCATCCATCGCGACCGTACCCGGATCGTCGTGGACGTTCGCGGCGATGTGCCGCTGCGAGCGCGTGCCGACGCACCGCGCTCGCGTGTGCTGATCGACATGCCGGCCGTCCGCTGGAACCTGCAGCCCTCGCCGCAATCGGTGCCGCGCGGCATGGCGCGCGAGGTGCGCAAGGGCACTGTCGATGCGAGCCTCGCGCGGATCGTCATCGACACCGACGGGCCGGCGGCCATCGTCAACACCATGGTCCTGCCGCCGGCCGACGCCACGCCGTATTTCCGC
This sequence comes from Geminicoccaceae bacterium, assembly GCA_020446285.1. Taxonomy (GTDB): domain Bacteria; phylum Pseudomonadota; class Alphaproteobacteria; order Geminicoccales; family Geminicoccaceae; genus JAGREO01. The sequence continues at coordinate 4,955 of JAGREZ010000320.1, read as the reverse complement.
CATGTCTTCGACATCGCCCCGGCGCCGGAGGCGGCCGGACCGGTGGCGCGGACGCGTCCCGAGGACGTACCGCGCAGGGACGTGGCGACACGCCCCGCCGAGCCTCCGCGACCGGGTGTCCAGCCCGAACGCCGCGAGGCACGTCCCGTCGCCTCGCCGGCGCCCGGCACTCGTACGCTGGCCTCGCCGCCGGCCGATGCACGCCCGATCGGATCGCCGACGCCGCGCGCACGTCCGGTCGAATCGCCGCCCGGCGATGCAAGAGCAGTGAGCGCGCCGGTCGAACAGGTCATAAAACCGCCATCGGTGGGTGGTACGGTCGAGGATCCGGCGAGCGCGCGGCTCGAGACGGCGCGCACGCCGCCGCAACGCATCGACCCTTCGCCCGCCTTCACCCCGGTGCCGCTGCCCAGGCCGCGGCTCGGCGAGGGAGAGGCCGCCGCGCCCGAAAAACCGCTCGTCGCCATCGACGCCGGGCATGGCGGTATCGATCCGGGTGCCATCGCCGCCGAGGGCATTATCGAAAAGCATGTCACACTGGAGATGGCCTACAGGCTCGCCGCGGCACTCGAGGCGACCGGCCGCCTGCGCACCCTGCTCGTCCGCAAGCATGACAAATTCATCCGCTTGCGCGAGCGGATCGAGATTGCGCATCGGGCGGAGGCCGATCTCTTCATTTCGCTGCATGCCGACAGCATCGGCGATCCGCAGTTTCGCGGCGCATCGGTCTACACGCTTTCCGAGAACGCATCCGATGCAGAGGCCGCCAGTCTCGCCACCAAGGAGAACAAGGCGGACATCATCGGTGGCACCGATCTCTCGCATCATGACGAAGTCGTTGCATCGATCCTTATTGACCTCGCGCAACGGGATACCAACAATAAGAGTATCGATCTCGCCGATCTTCTCATCACGAATCTCGGCGAGGTGACGAAACTGGTCAAGAATACCCGCCGCTATGCGGGCTTCGCCGTGCTGAAATCGCCGGATACCCCATCGGTTCTGGTCGAACTCGGCTACCTGTCCAACGAATCCGACGCCGCCAACCTCGTCAATCCGGAACATCAGAAGAAGCTCGCCAATGCCATCACCGAAGCGGTCGACCGATACTTCAGGAGCTTCCACCCGCCGCTCTGAGCGGGGTTTCCTCGCGCGGTTCGCGGGCGGTATCGTCTCGGGCATCTCGTGGCTCGTGGTAACGGCGGCGCTCGGCGCCGTCATCGCCGGCGGCGCGCTGCTCTACATCATCAACCGGGCCGGCGACGATCTGCCCGATTACAGCCATCTCGCCAATTATGTGCCGCCGAACGTCACCCGCATCCATGCCGGCGACGGCCGCATTCTCGCCGAATATGCGCATGAAAAGCGCGTGTTCGTGCCGATCGACGCCATTCCGAGGCCGGTCAAGGATGCCTTCGTCGCCGCCGAGGACAAGAATTTCTACAGCCACATCGGCGTCGATCCGGTCGGCATCATCCGTGCGGCGGTCGACAATATCCAGCGCCTGCAGCAGAATCTCCGGCCGCAGGGTGCGTCCACCATCACCCAGCAGGTGGCCAAGAACTTCCTCCTGACCAACGAGGTCTCGCTCGACCGCAAGATCAAGGAAGCCATTCTCGCGCTCCGCATGGAAAAGGCGTTCAGCAAGGATCACATCCTCGAACTGTATCTCAACGAGATCTTCCTCGGTCATCGTTCCTACGGTGTCGCCGCCGCCGCGCTGAACTATTTCGACAAGGCGCTCGAGGAACTCACCCTCTCCGAGGCCGCCTTTCTCGCCGGCCTGCCCAAGGCGCCGTCGCGCTACGACCCCGCAACCAACTATGGCGAAGCCGTCGCCCGGCGCGATTATGTGATCGGGCGGATGCTCGATGACGGCTACATCACCCGCGCCGACGCCGATGCCGCGCGTGCCGAGGACATCGTCCTGCGCTCACGCAAGGAGACCGAAACCGTGAGCGCCGATTTCTTCACCGAGGAAGTCCGCCGCACACTCGTCGACACGTTCGGCGAGGACGGTTTCTACGGCGGAGGCCTGTCGGTGCGCACGACCGTCGATCCGGTCATGCAGGCATTTGCCGACTCCGCCCTGCGCCGCGGCCTCTCCGCCTACGACCGCCGCCAGGGCTATCGCGGCCCGCTCGGCCATATCGACCCGGCAGCGCCCGACTGGAGCGGGGAACTCGCGGAATTCGATCCGGGCTTCGAGCCCGGCAGCTGGAAAATCGCGCTCGTTCTCGACAGCGGCGCCGACAAGGCGCGCCTCGCCCTTGCCGAAGGCGGCGAGATCGAGATCTTCACCCGCCACCTGAGCTGGGCGCGGCGGCTTGATGCCAACGGCGATCTTGGCCCCGATGTCACCCGCGCCGACCGGGTTCTCGAACCGGGCGATGTCGTCATCGTTACCCTCGTCGAGCCCGAGGACGAGGATGGCGACGGCCAGGCGGACGGCAAGGCCGTCTGGGGTCTTCGCCAGCGCCCGAACATCGAGGGCGGCCTCGTGGCCCTCGACCCGCATACCGGACGCGTGCTCGCCATGAGCGGCGGCTTCAGCTTCCGCCAGAGCAAGTTCAACCGCGCCACCCAGGCCAACCGCCAGCCGGGCTCGGCGTTCAAGCCGTTCGTCTATCTTGCGGCACTGGAATCCGGCTTCACTCCCGCCTCGATCATTCTCGACGCACCGCTGGTGATCGACCAGGGCGAGGGCCTGCCCAAATGGAAGCCGGCCAATTACGGCGACCGTTTCTACGGACCCAGCACGCTTCGCCTCGGCATCGAGAAATCGCGCAACCTGATGACCGTCCGCCTTGCCCAGCAGATCGGCATGGGACGCGTGATCGACGTCGCCACCCGCTTCGGCGTCGATCGCGGCCTCGGCAACAATCTCGCCTCCGCCCTCGGCTCCAACGAGGTCGACCTGCTGAGCCTCACGACCGCCTATGCCATGCTCGTCAATGGCGGGCGAAAGATCGACCCGAGCCTCGTCGAACGCATCCAGGACCGTTACGGCCGCACCGTCCTCGCCCGCGACCCCCGCATCTGCGAAGCCTGCCGCAAACTCGTCTGGGACGGCGAACCGCCGCCGGTCATTCCCGACGGCCGCCCGCTCATCGCCGATCCGCGCGAGGCCTACCAGATGGTCCACATCATGGAAGGCGTGATCGATCACGGCACCGGCGTGCGTGCAGGGAAGATCGGCAAGCCGCTCGCCGGCAAGACCGGCACCACCAATGACAGCCGCGATGCCTGGTTCGTCGGCTTCTCGCCCGACCTCGCCGTCGGCGTCTATGCAGGCTTCGACATCCCCGCACCGCTTGGCCGGCGCGAGACCGGCGCCAGCATAGCCCTGCCGATCTGGACCGAATTCATGGGCAAGGCGCTCGCCGGCAAACCGGCGACACCGTTCCGCACACCGCCGGGCGTCCGCCTCGTGCGCATCGACGCCGATACGGGCCTCCTGCCCGGACCAACCACGAGGCGCGTGATCGCCGAGGCATTCCTTCCAGGCACCGAGCCTGTTACGAAGACGCCGGCGGAAGCCGCCGCACCACTCATCGTCGAGAATGACAGTGACACACCGGCGCCGGTCCGCGCCGTACCCGTGGCTCCCGCTTCCAGCGGCCTCTACTGAGCCGCTGCCGGACCGCGCGCGCTCAAGGACAACCCTTTTTCGGAGTGACCGGATCGATGCGAGCCGAGATCAGCAATCTGGCGGATCATTTGAAGCAGGCGCTGGACCTGCTGAGGAGGCATCTTTGACTGGGATGAAGCCCTCCGCCGTCTCGACGAACTGAACGCACTGACCGAAGATCCTGATCTGTGGAACGATGCCGAAAAGGCACAGGAGTTGATGCGCGAACGCACAAAACTCGCCGATTCGGTGCAAAACCAGAAGGTGATGGAACAGAAACTCGCCGACAGTCTGGAACTCGCCGAACTCGCCGAACTGGAGGACGACACCGCCACCCTCGACGAGATCGAGACCGACCTTGCACAGCTGAAGCTCACCACCGACCACCTGCAACTCGAAAGCCTCCTTTCCGGCGAGGCCGACGGCCTCAACGCCTTCCTCCAGGTCAATGCAGGTGCCGGCGGCACGGAAAGCCAGGACTGGGCGCAGATGCTGCTTCGCATGTATGTCCGCTGGGCCGAGAGCAAGGGGCTCAGGCTGGAATGGATCGAGGAGAGCGAGGGCGAGGAGGCCGGCATCAAGTCGGCGACCATCAAGGTTCAGGGCGACAATGCCTATGGCTGGCTCAAGACGGAGGCCGGCGTGCACCGCCTCGTGCGCATATCGCCCTTCGATTCGGCCGCTCGCCGGCACACGAGCTTCGCCAGTGTGTGGGTCTATCCCGAGATCGACGATTCCATCAATATCGAGATCGAGGACAAGGATCTGCGCATCGACACCTACCGCGCGTCGGGCGCCGGCGGTCAGCACGTCAACCGGACCGATTCGGCGGTGCGCATCACCCACAATCCGACCGGCATCGTCGTCCAGTGCCAGAACGACCGCTCGCAGCACCGGAACAAGGCGCAGGCCATGGACATGCTCAAGGCCCGTCTCTACGAGCTGGAATTGCAGAAACGCCGCGAGGAAGCGCAGGCCACCGCCGACAGCAAGACCGACATCGGCTGGGGCNNACCAGATCCGCTCCTATGTCCTCCATCCCTACAAGATGGTGAAGGATCTGCGCACCGGCGAGGAAACCGGCAACACCCAGGCGGTGCTCGACGGCGATCTCGACCGTTTCCTCGAAGCCTCGCTGGCACTCGGTGCCGGCACGATGCGCCCCGAAGCCATGGACAATCAGGGCTGAAGGAATCCGTTTCGTGTGTCGGGTTTTCCCAATCTGTATAAGATTAATTTCCTTGACTTGAATGCTCGGTCATGCGACATAAGCGAGCATGTCCATGACCGATGCGATGCTTCCCACCGTCGAATTCTGCCAGCG
>JAGREZ010000319.1 GCA_020446285.1 Geminicoccaceae bacterium | reverse complement strand
ATCGCGCCGGTGCTTCAATACCGGCGCGCTGATGATACCGACGCGGTCAGAAAAACCGGCTGGTGGTCATGAGAAGGGTCAAAAGGGTCAGGGAAAACAGCCAGAGAAATGCCCGGATGCCAAAGCGCCAGTCAATCGGCAGCCTCAGCGAACGGCTCGCGGACAATGGTCTTGTCTGTTCGACGCTCATGCCTGCCTCCTTGGCTATGAGTGTTTGTTATCAAATCTTAAGGTTGATGAAACCCAAATGACAATCCCTGATTCCGACTTTTTCATTCTGACGTGAAATGACCTGAAAAACGGGTGGCGAACCGCGATCATCCCGAACCACGGCGATCCGGCGGAACATGCGTGAAATCGTGCCGCAGCTATCGGCATTCCGTCGACGCGCTGCTAGGGTGGTGCCGGATCAGTTGCCCGGCCCGGCAAGCCGGAGAAGAGGGAGCGTCATGTCGCAGGTAACGGTGGCCGCGACCCAGATGTCGTGCAGTCATTCCTATGAGGAGAACATTCGCGAAGCCGAGCGCCTCGTCCGCGAGGCCGCCGCGGCCGGCGCGCAAATCATTCTCCTGCAGGAACTCTTCGAATCGCCATATTTCTGCAAGGACCAGCTTGCCGACCATTTCGCGCTCGCCTCGCCCTTCGAGGGCCACCCCACCATCGCCCGGATGAGCCGGCTCGCCGCCGAACTCGGCGTCGTCCTGCCGATAAGTTTCTTCGAACGGGCGAGCAACGCCTATTTCAATTCCCTTGCGGTCATCGACGCCGACGGCGAGGTCATGGGCATCTACCGCAAGAGCCATATTCCCGACGGGCCGGGCTATCAGGAAAAGTTCTATTTCACGCCGGGCGATACCGGTTTTCAGGTCTGGCAGACGAAGTTCGCCACCATCGGCGTCGGCATCTGCTGGGACCAGTGGTTTCCCGAAGCCGCCCGGTCCATGGCGCTCAGGGGAGCGGAGATCCTCTTCTACCCCACCGCCATCGGCTCCGAGCCGCAGGCACCCGGACTGCACAGCCGCGACCACTGGCGGCGCGTCATGCAGGGACATGCGGGCGCGAACATGACCCCCGTCGTGGCCTCGAACAGGGTCGGCACCGAGGACGGCCGGTCCTGTTCGCTGACCTTCTATGGCGGATCGTTCATCACGGATGAAACCGGCGGCCTTCTCGCCGAATGCGACGATGCCGCCGGCATCCTGACGGCGACCCTCGATCTCGACGCCATTCGCCAGGCCCGCGCCTCCTGGGGACTGTTCCGCGACCGCCGTCCGGACCTCTATCTCTCGCTCCTGACATTCGACGGCCGCGAATCGGTGATCTGAAACCGTTCGGCCCCAACAAGATACCCCGCCGCAGGCGGCACTCCCGATCAGATGTCAGGTCAGCCGGTCGATCTGTTCCTCGGTGAGCTGGCCCGGAACCAGCGTCAGCGGAACGCTCAGATTGTTGCGCCCCATATTGCCGGTCAGGTAGCTCACCAGCGGTCCCGGATCGCTGTTGTCGCTGGCCATGCCGAGGACGAGCAGCGAGATCGTGTGGTCCTCGTCCAGCAGGCGGAGCAGTTCCTCGGGGCCGTTTCCCTCGCGGATGTAGATCGCCGGAAGCGTGCCGGAGAGCTTGTACACCTCGTTGGCCAGCGACTGGACGCGCTGTTCGGCCTCCTGCCGCGCTTCCTCCTCCATGACCCGGCCGACGCCGATCCAGTGCTGGAACTCCACCGGTTCGATCACATAGAGCAGCGCCACGCGGCCATTGGTGTGTTCCGCGCGGCGGCAGGCAAAGCGCAGGGCATTGCGCATTTCGTCCGTCTCGTCGACGACCACGAGGAAAACCCGCTCGTGCTCGCTCATCTGCGTACTCGCTTCGTCGTCGGACATGAGAACCTACTTTCTGAATATCGCGCTCGCAGCCCAGCCGGCGGCCACCGCGAGTACAATCGACGCCAGCGCGTACAGTGCCGGGCTGTGGTAGGCCGCATCGTAGATATCGGCCTCGACGCCCACCTTGGAGACGAGGAGGGCATTGTGCTGCGCACTGGCGACGACCCCGTCGCGGATCTCGAAAACCTGCACCTCATACTGGCCCGGCGGCACGTTCGCCGGAAAGGCCAGTGTCGTCCGGAACAGGCGCTGGCCGACGAAGCGCACCGGCAGGAGCTCGTCGGAATAGAGGGCGACCTTCTTCTTGTTGCGGATGAGGGCGTCGGTGAAGGCGGCGATCGCCTCCTCGCTCGTCCCCTCGCCGACGAGCCGTTCGAGGCCGATATGCCGGACACCGATGCCATGCCGTTTCAGCTCGTGCACATCCGCGAGTTCCGCGAGCGGCTTGCTCGCCGCGGCGGCATAGTAGGACGGCGCGCCGGCGAAGGTGACTTCCTCGGTATTGAGCCAGATGGGCCCCACCCTGTTCTTCTTTCGCACCACCGCATCGCTCGCCGGCCCGCGCACGACGACCGCGACATCCGTTCCGGCATCCTCGAGCGCGCCGAAGAGGAGCACGTCCGTTCCGGCAAAGGCCGTGGTGATCGCGATCAGATGATGCGACAGATCGGCGACGACTCCCGACGCTGCCTGCGGCCTGCCCGGAAGGGAAAGCGCAAGGGCGACGAGGGCGAGCAGCATGCGGTTGCGTTTCAAACCGTAAATCCCCGGTCCTGTATTCCCTGTCATTCTAGGCAATGGTTCGGCTGATGAAAACGGTACAATCGAGATCCGACACCCGCTCAGGACGCGGCGGGCGGCCAGCGCAGCCGTCCCTCGAGATGAAGAAGGCCGATCCGCGCCCCGAGGACCATGCCGAGAACGATGAGGACAGGCCCCGGTGCGAGGGTCGAAAGGCCGCCGATCCCCTGTCCGAACGTGCAGCCGAAGGCGAGGCCGCCGCCGATCCCCATGGCCACACCGCCACACACATGGCGTTTCATGTCGCCGGCATCGGTGAAGGTCTCGATGGCGAACGATCCGCCCGCCAGCGAGGAGGCGAAGGCACCGAGCATCGCTCCGGCAACGAGGCTCGCGGAGAAGACGGCCGGCGGACGGCCGCCATGGGCGAATTCGCCGGATGCGAGTGCGAGGAACAGATCGACGCCGGGCACGAGGAAATCGACCGAACGCGGTGCTTCGCGCTCGAACAGGCCGCCGCTCAGGGACCATGCGGCGGTGCAGACAGCACCGAGCGCAAGGCCGAGCCACAGCTCCCGCCGTTCACCCCGCCGGATCTGCCGCGACGCGCAGGCCGCAAGGAACAGGAGTGCCACCAACGCGACGATGACGCGCGCCGGTATCGTATCGGGAATGACGGGATCGGGGCGCCACGGGGCGGCCGGTTGCAGGAGATCAGCGAACGGCCCCGCGATCACGGCACTCGCGAAGACCATCATCAGGAGAATGACGAGAAGCGATTTGAGGCTGCCGCTGCCAAGGCGCACCAGCGAACGGCTGGCACAACCGCCGGCCAGCACCATGCCGATGCCGAACAGCAGCCCGCCCAGTATCGAGAGCGGAATGCCGGCATTGCCCGCAACGGGTGCCGAACGCGCCGGATCGAGAATCCCCAGGGATGCGAGGCAGGACAGGGCGGCCGTGGTCACGGCGACGGCGAGCATCCAGACGCGCAGGCGGCGCCAGCTCGAGAAAAGAAACACGTCCGTGAGCGCGCCCATGGTGCAATAGCGGCTGCGCTCCAGCAGGAAGCCCGTCGCAGCACCGAGCGTCATGCCGGCCGCGACGGCCCAGATCGCAGGATTGTCCGGGTGCATTCCCGCCTTTTCTCCCTGACATGGCCGATGGTGGCGGACGCTGCCGCATGCGGCGGCCGGATACAAGGGGAAAGACCGGGCGGGATGCCGGTTTGCGGGTTTCAGCCGCGCAGGAACGCCATCGGGTTGCGGCCGGCATCGAGGAAGCGATAGGGATTGCGCGCCCTGTCGTCGATGCGCACCTCGTAATGCAGGTGAATGCCGGTGCTGCGGCCGGTACTGCCGATGATCCCCACCGGCGTCCGCAGATCGACCGTCTCGCCGGCCTCGACGAGCGCCTTCGACAGATGGCCATAACGGGTCACGATTCCCTCACCGTGATCGATCTCGACGAGGATGCCGTAGGCGCCCGCAGGGCCGGCCCGCAGGACCGTGCCGCCTGCCGTCGCCAGCACCTTCGAGCCGCGCGCCGCCCCCATGTCGAGGCCGCCATGGATCGCCCTTCGTCCCGTCAGCGGGTCGACGCGACGGCCGAACGGGCTGGTGACGTAAAAATAGTCGAGCGGTGCCGCGAGC
>JAGREZ010000318.1:5977-10371 GCA_020446285.1 Geminicoccaceae bacterium | reverse complement strand
CATCTCGACATGACCCACGATCAGGGCCTCGAACGGCTGCGCCGGCTGGATCAGGGCTGAAAACAGCGTCAGGGCCGGATTGACCGGCTGTGGACAAGTCGTTTTCGTGGCCGTGAGGCAACAGGTTGCAGTGCAAGGTTGATACCTGACTTGATCGACGATCATCGTCGACGCTACTTTGCATGGCATGAAAAAGAATCACCTGAACGCCCGGGTCCGATTGCTTCCGCTTGCCATTCTCCTGGCGGTTGCCGGCTGCTCGGATTACCAACGCTTCGAGTGGGATGACGGCCTCGGCTGGGAGACCGCGCGCATGCGCGCCCAGGAGGACGGGTTCCGCACCATGGTGGCGTCCCTCGAGCCCGGCGCCGGTCCGGCTCCCGCCCCGCGAAAGGGCGCGCCGGTGATCAGCGGCGACCGTCATGTGGTCATGCCGGGGGATACGGCGATCGGCATAGCCGAAGCTGCCGGCCTGTCGCTCGGCAGATTCGCCTCGATCAACCGGCTCGATCCGCCCTATTCGATCTTTGTCGGTCAGGTGCTGCTCACGCGACCGCTGCCGCCGGGCAAGAACACGCACACCGTGCGTCGCGGCGAGACCTTCATGAGCATCGCCAACACCTACGGGCGCCGGCTCGACGAGCTTCGCGCACTCAATCCGGAGCTCGACATCGACCGCATCCGGGACGGTCAGACGGTGGTCATCAAGGATGTCGTTCCGGCGCGTCCGGCGGCGGCACCGCAGACGCGCATCGCGACGAAGGTGGCGCCTGCCGGTCCCGCCGACGAGGGTGCTGCGCGGCGCACCCAGCGCATTGCCGCAACGGCTCCCGTCCCCGATCTCAGTCCGAAGGGTTTCCTCTGGCCCGTGGATGGCACGGTGGTGACCCGTTTCGGTGCGCGCGCGGACGGCAAGCGCAGCGATGGCATCGATATCAGCGCGGCCAGGGGCAGTACGGTCCGGGCGACCGAGAGCGGTATCGTCGTCTATGCCGGCGGCGACATTCCGAGCATGGGGCGGATGCTCATGATCCGCCACGATGGCGGCTACCTTTCCGCCTACGCGCATAATGAGACGCTGCTGGTGCGCACCGGCGATCCGGTGAACCGTGGTCAGCCGGTCGCCAAGGTCGGTGATACGGGCGATGTGACCGATCCGAGGCTGCATTTCGAGCTGCGCAAGGGCAAGGAGCCGCTCGATCCGCTGAGCCGGCTTCCCGGCACCGGTATGCGGATCGCAAGCTCGCAATAATTCGCACAGCCGGCCCGCTGCGGGCTCCGGGCCGCCCGGTCGGCTCAGTCGTCCTTGTTCTTCTCGATCTGGTCGGAAACCACGCCGCCGGTGGCACCCGCGGCGGCGCCGACCGCGGCACCCTCGAGCGGATTGCCGGTGATCAGGCCGGCGACACCGCCTGCGGCGGCACCGATCAGTGCACCGGCTCCGGCCCTCTCGCCGGTCTCGCCATCGACCTGACATCCTGCCAGGAACAGCAGCGCAGCACTCGTCAATACAAGATTACGCATAACGTCGTTTCCTCTCCGGACGGGAGCCGTTCACGGCCGACTCGTACAACCGATCCCATTTGCGCTTTGCTTCCTGTCGGTGTCAAGCCGGCGGCAGCGCGCCATCGCCCGGGTCAGATCCGCCGTCCCTGTTCGCCGGCCGTGTGCTGGATGAACTGCCAGGCGACGCGGCCCGAGCGGTTGCCTCGCGTCGCTGCCCATTCCAGCGCCGCCCTGTCGTCCACGGCGAGTTCGAAATATTCGGCGTAGCGGTGGACCATGGCGAGATAGGTTTCCTGATTGCAGGCATGAAAGCCGAGCCAGAGGCCGAAACGGTCGGACAGCGACACCTTTTCCTCGACCGCCTCGCCGGGATTGATGGCGGTCGAGCGCTCATTGTCGATCATCTGCCGGGGCATCAGGTGGCGGCGGTTGGAGGTGGCGTAGAAGAGCACATTTTCGGGGCGGCCCTCGATGCCGCCCTCGAGCACCGCCTTGAGCGACTTGTAGCTGGTCTCGCCGGCATCGAACGACAGATCGTCGCAGAAGAGCAGCGCGCGCCGGCCGCTCCGGCCCAGCCGCGCGAGCAGTTCCGGCAGCCGGTCGATGTCCTCGCGGTGGATCTCGATGAGTGCCAGCCCGTCGGCGGCCTTCCCGTTGACGCTCGCATGCACCGCCTTGACCAGCGAGCTCTTGCCCATGCCGCGAGCACCCCAGAGCAGCGCGTTGTTGGCGGGCAGGCCATCGGCGAAGCGCCTGGTGTTGGCGAGCAGGATCTCCGCCACCCGGTCGATGCCGCACAGCAGTTCCAGCGGAATGCGGCTCACCGTGCCGATGGCGCGGAGATTGTCGATGGCGCTGTCATAGACGAAGGCGTCATGTCCGCTCATGTCCAGCTCGCCCGGCTTCGGCGGTGCGAGGCGTTCGAGCGCCTCGGCGATGCGCAGGAGAAGGGGCTGAAAGTCGCTGGGCGTGGTCATGGGCGGCGTTTCCGGATGGTCGAAAGGGTTGCACTCGGGCGGTATCAACGATGTTTTTCCATGCGGTTCAACAGTGCGTTGGGGAAATGCCGCCAGCCGTCCGGATCGCGGGCATGACCGTGCATGTGCCGAAGGCGGTCCGGCGGGTGGTTGTTTCCAAATGAGTTCGGACCAGATATAAGGCGCGACCGACGTACCGAACGACAAATGCCCTACCGAGGAACCGATGCTCATATCGCCGGCCTATGCCCAAGCGGCAGCTCCGGGAGGAGGAGACTTTTTCGTCTCGCTCCTGCCGCTCGTCCTGATCTTCGTCGTCTTCTATTTCCTGCTGATCCGTCCGCAGCAGAAGAAGATGAAGGATCATCGCGCGATGATCGACAATCTCAAGCGCGGTGACCAGGTCCTGACCTCCGGCGGCATCGTCGGCAAGATCACCAAGGTCGAGGATGCCTTCCTGATGGTCGAGATCGCCAAGGACGTTCAGGTCAAGGTTGCCAAGGGCACGGTTTCCGACCTCATGTCCAAGCCGCAGCCCGCCGCCAACACCAACGCGGCCACGCCGGCCGCCGGCAGCGGCGCCAGCGGCGGCGGCTTTCTGGGCAAGCTCTTCAAGAAGTAGACGCGGGGCCCGATGCTCAACTATCCACGCTGGAAGATAATTCTCGTTTCTTCCGTTCTCCTGCTCGGTGTGGCCTTCTCCATACCGAACATGCTGAACCGGGAGACGGCCGACGGGTTGCCGGACTGGTTGCCGAAAAGCCAGATCAATCTCGGCCTCGATCTTCAGGGTGGATCCCACCTGCTCCTGCAGGTGGAAGTGGAAGAGGTGGTCCGCGAACGTCTCGAGACGCTGCGCAACGATATCCGCCTTGCCCTGCGCAAGGCGCGTATCGGCCATCGCCAGGCGATCCGCGACGGCGCTCTCGTCGTCTCGCTCACCGACAGCGCGCAGGAAGCGGACGCGTTGCGCGAGATCGAGACGCTCAACGGCGTGGTGCCGGCGAGTTCCTTCGGCGGTCCATCCGGGCAGACCTATGATGTGGAGAGCGACGGTGCCGGCCGGATCACGATCCGCTACAGCGAGATGGCGCACGAGCAGCTGGTCACCGGTACGGTGAACCAGTCGCTCGAGGTCGTTCGCCGGCGCATCGACGAGCTTGGAACCCGCGAGCCCACCATCCAGCGTCAGGGCGATGATCGCGTGCTCGTGCAGGTGCCGGGCGAGCGCAACCCGGAAAAGCTCAAGGAACTGCTCGGCACGACCGCGCGCATGACCTTCCACATGGTCGACATGGAAGGCAGTATCGAGGATGCGCTCGCCGGTCGCGTGCCGGCGGGCTCCAAGCTGCTCGCCGCCGATCCGAGCAATCCCGGGCCGGAACATTATCTCGTGCACAACCGGGTGGAGCTTTCCGGCGACAATCTGGTCGATTCGCAGGCATCGGTCGATCAGAACAACATGCCCGCGGTGAGCTTCCGTTTCGACAATGCCGGCGCGCGGCGCTTCGGCGAGATCACGCAGGAACATACGGGGCGACTGTTCGCCATCGTTCTCGACGACAAGGTCATCTCGGCACCGCGCATCCGCGAGCCGATCCTCGGCGGCTCGGGCATCATCACCGGCTCGTTCTCGTTCGAGGAAGCCAACAATCTCGCCGTGCTGCTTCGCGCCGGCGCGCTGCCGGCACCCTTGACCATCGTCGAGGAACGAACGGTCGGACCGGATCTCGGTGCCGATTCGATTGCCGCGGGCAAGCTCGCGAGCATTCTCGGTCTCGTGCTCGTGGCCGTGTTCATGGCGATCTATTACGGTCTCTTCGGGATCTTCGCCAATGTCGCGCTGGTGGCGAACCTGATCCTCATCGTCGCCTCCCTTTCGATCCTCGGCGCCACGCTCACGCTTCCCGG
>JAGREZ010000318.1:1636-5863 GCA_020446285.1 Geminicoccaceae bacterium | reverse complement strand
GAGGCCATGCGCACCATCATCGACGCGAATGTGACGACCCTGATCGCCGCGGTCATCCTCTTCCAGTTCGGCTCGGGGCCGATCAAGGGCTTTGCCGTCACGCTTTCGGTCGGCATCGTCACCTCCCTGTTCACCGCCATCATGGTGACGCGCTTCCTGATACTGCTGTGGTATCGGCGGGTGCGTCCCGCGGCTCTTCCGGTCTGAGGCCCGCCCATGCGTCTTCGCCTGCTTCCCGACAAGCCGAATTTCGCGTTCATGCGGTGGCGCGTGGCCTGTTTCGCGGTTTCGGCCGTGCTTGTCGTCCTTTCGGCGGTCATCGCGGTATGGCCGGGGCTGAATTACGGCATCGATTTCGAGGGTGGCATCCTGATCGAGGTGAAGACGCCCGGACCGGCCGATCTCGGAACGATGCGCCAGCGCCTGAACGAGCTCGGTCTGGGTCAGGTGGCGCTGCAGGAATTCGGTGCGCCCGATGATGTCCTCATCCGCGTCCAGCGTCAGGAGGGTGACGAGGGCGCGCAGCAACGGGCGGTGGAAACCGTCAAGGTCGAACTGGCGCAGCTGGTCGGCGAGGATGTCACCTTCCGCCGGACCGAGTTCGTCGGCCCCAAGGTCAGCGAGGAACTGCTGCAGGAGGGGCTTCTCGCGGTCGGTCTCGCACTCGTCTTCGTGCTGATCTACATCTGGTTCCGGTTCGAATGGCAGTATGGCGTGGGTGCGATCGTCGCACTCGTCCATGACGTCGTCATGACCATCGGCATGTTCGCGGTGACCGGGCTCGAGGTGAACCTGTCCACGGTCGCGGCGGTGCTCACCATCGTCGGCTATTCGCTCAACGACACGGTCGTCATCTTCGACCGGGTGCGGGAAAATCTCAGGCGCTACAAGACGCTCCCCATCATCGAGCTCATCGACCAGAGCATCAACGAGACGCTCGCCCGCACGCTCATGACCTCGCTTACCACCCTGATCGCACTTCTCTCGCTCTTCTTCTTCGGCGGCGAGGTGGTCAAGGGTTTCACCTTCGCGATGATCTGGGGCATCGTGATCGGCACCTATTCGACGATCTACATCGCCGCGCCCGTGCTGATCTATCTCGACCTGCGCTCGATCGGCCAGAAGAAGGCCGCCGACGCCAGCCAGCCCGGCTAGTCCCTTTGGAAGCCCGGCGCGACGAAACCGGCGAATGGCTGACCCTTTCCGGTTACGGCAGGGGCGGATTCCGCATCGGCACGGTGCACCATGAGGGGGCGATCATGATCCATCGCGGCGGCGTGCAGGCCTGGTCCGGTGCCTTCTCGACGGAAAGCCTGCGCGATCTGCTGGCACTCGAACCGCCACCCGAGATCCTGTTGCTTGGAACCGGCGAACGCTTCGATCCGGCGGTGGCGGTCTTTGCGTCGCAATTGCGCAGGACGGGTGTGGCCATCGACATGATGGCAACCCCGGCGGCCTGCCGCACCTACAATCTCCTCGTCGGCGACGGCAGGCGCGCAGCCGCGGCGCTGTTGCCGGTGGCCTGACAAGAGACACACCTCAGACACACCTTTCGAACCCCGATCCGCCGGTCATTCGTTCATGTTACGCGATATCACGCCTTCCGCCGTCTATATGGGCGCGCTCGCCGCCTTTGTCGGCTATGCTGCCTCCTTTGCCATCGTTCTCGCCGGGCTCACCAGCATCGGCGCCGATCAGGGCGAGACGGCCACCGGTCTCTTCGCGGCAACGCTGGCCATGGGCATATGCAGCATCGTGGTGCCCGCCGCCACGCGCATTCCGGCGGCGATCGCCTGGTCGACGCCGGGCGCCGCCTTCCTCGCCGCGACCCAGACGCTGCCGGGCGGATTCGCCGAGGCGGTGGGAGCGCTCATCGGCTGTGCGCTGCTGATCGTCGTGACCGGCCTCGTTCCACCGCTCGCGCGCATCGTCGGGTCGATCCCGAGGCAGATCGCGAGCGCCCTTCTCGCGGGCGTCATCCTGAAACTGTGCTTCGCTCCGGCACTCGCGTTCGGCACGAACCCGTTGGCGGCACTGCTGCTGGTCGCCGCCTGGATCGGCGGCCTCGCCTGGCACAGGCTGGCGGCGATGCCGCTGACCGTGATCGCCTTCCTGCTCGTCCTTTTCGTCACGACCGACATGCCGGCTTCGTCCGGCGCGTCCGGCAGCGTCATCCTGCCACCGCTCGAAGCCGTCATGCCCGTCATCAGCCTTCAGGGGTTCGTTTCAGTCTCCATTCCCCTCTATCTGGTGACGATGGCCGGACAGAACATTCCGGGCTTCGCGCTGCTCGAACTCAAGGGCTATGCGATCCGGCGCCCGCGGCTGATCCGCGACACCGGTCTCGCCAGTCTGGCCATCTCCCCGTTCGGCGGCATTCCGGTGAACATGTCGGCGATCACGGCCGCCATGATGTCCGGAGAGGATGCGGGTGCCGATCCCTCGAAACGCTACTGGGCGGCCATTGCATCGGGGGTGATCTACGTTGCCCTCGCCTTCGCCGCCGGTCCGGTGGTGGCGCTGGTCAATCTCGCACCCATGGAACTCATCATGGCGGTCGCCGGACTGGCGCTCATACCGGCGCTCGCCGCCTCTCTTGCCGGCATGGCGGGAGCCGGCACACCGGGGCAGGCCGGGCAGATCGACGTTCCGGCGGCACTGACATTCGTCGTCACCGCCAGCGGCATGTCGCTCTTCGGCCTCAGCGGCGCATTCTGGGGACTGGTCACCGGCTCGCTGGTCTGGGCGCTGACGCGGCTGCGGACAGGTTCGTGACGGAACGGGACATGCGCCCGTCGTTCAGCCGTTGCGGGACAGTGCTCCGGCCTCGTTTCCGCGCATTCCCCGCCAGATCATCAGACCGACCGACAGGAATGTGAGCGTCCAGAAGAACCAGGTGATCGGGCTGCGGAAGAAGATGCCGAAATGGCTCTGGCCCATGAGCATGGCCTGACGGAAATTGTCCTCGAGCATGGGCCCGAGAATGAAGGCGATGAGAAAGGGTGCGGCCGGCATTCCCACCCGGATCATGCCGTAACCGAGAAGTCCGGTGGCGAACATGACCAGCACGTCGAACATGGTGTTGTTGACGGCATAGGCACCGAAGACGCAGAGCGCCAGCACGCAGGGCAGCAACAGCGATTTGGGGACATCCGCCACACGCCGGAAGGCGCGGATGGCGACCAGACCCACGATCAGCAGGAACACCGAGGAGAGCATGATGCCGATGAAGATCGAATAGATCAGGACGATGTTCTGCTGGAAGAGCAACGGTCCCGGTTGCAACCCGTGGATCATGAAGGCGCCGAGGATCACCGCGGTGATCACGTCGCCCGGAATGCCGAGTGCCAGAAGCGGGATCATGGTGGCGCCGCAAACACCGTTATTGCCCGCTTCCGAGGCGGCGACGCCCTCGAGCTCGCCCTTGCCGAAATTGTCGCGAACGGGCGACGTCCGGCGCGCCTCGCCATAGGACATGAACGCCGACGGTGCGCCGCCGATACCGGGAATGGCGCCCATGATGACACCGATCAGGCTTCCGCGAAGGATGGATTTCATGCAACGTCGCATGTCGGCCGATGTCACATGACTTCGACCGATGGCCGCAACCCGGCCTTCCGCCTCTCCCGTCCGGCTGCATTGCAGGAGAATCTCGGGAATGGCGAAGAGGCCGATCAGCACGGGAATGAAATTCAGGCCCGACATGAGCTCGGGCGTGCCGAAGATGAAACGGTCCGTGCCATAGACGAGATCGAGGCCGATGGTTGCGAGCAGAAGGCCCATACCCGCCGAGATGAGCCCCTTGACCAGCGTATCCCCGGCCACGCCGGCGATGATGGTGAGCGAGAAAAGGATGAGCGTGAAGAATTCGGGCGGCCCGAACGAGAGCGCGAAGGCGGCGAGCCAGGCGGCGAACAGGATCAGCGAGAGGTTGGATATGACATCGGCGATGCAGGACGCATAGAGCGACATCTCCAGCGCCTTGCCCGCCTGTCCCTTCTCGGCGAGCGGATGTCCGTCGAGCACGGTGCAGGAGGAAGCCGGCGTTCCCGGTGTCTTGATGAGGATGGCCGGGATCGATCCGCCGTAGATACCGCCCTTGTAGACACCGAGGAGCATGAGAATGCCGACGATGGGATCGAGGGTGAAGGTGAAGGGCAGTGACAGCGCCACCGCCATCGTCGCCGACATGCCGGGAATGGCACCGACGATGACACCGATGACGAC
>JAGREZ010000318.1:0-1525 GCA_020446285.1 Geminicoccaceae bacterium | reverse complement strand
GCAAAGAGTCAAGGGAACGAGATCCAGCGTCCCGTCGGGATGGGCAGTCCGGCGACCTTCACGAAGAATCCATAAAGCAGCAGGGGCAGGATGACGGCGGCGGCGGCAAGAACGGGAATGTTGCGCGCCCGCCCCAGAAGGCCGAAGGCCATGATGGCGATCATCGAGGCCACCACCATGCCCAGCGGCCGGATGGCCCCGTAATAGGCCAGCAGCAGCACGAGTGCTGCGACCAGACGAAGAAACACCCCCTCATGCCGGGCGACTTCGCCCGCCTCGCTGCGAAGCCGGCTCTGGATCGCCAGCAGGAGGCCGGACAGGATCAGGAATCCGGCGATCGCACGCGGCCAGAAGGCCGGGGAAAGCACCGCCGAACGCACACCCTTGGGCACCACCACCGCTTGCGGAATGATCGCGAGAAGCAGAACGGCACCGAATGCGGCAATCGCCAGTCCAAGAACGAAATCCCGGCGTTCCCCGGTCATCATGCCGAACGCGTCTCTCAATTCGATCTATTCGATGCGCATGCCGAGCCTGTCCACCAGCCCCTTGAACACATTGTACTGATTGTTGATGAACGCGATCGAATCCTTGGTGCTCATCTCCACCGGGACCGAACCGAGGCCGCGGGCAGTCTCGATCCATTCCTCGTCCTTGACGATCTCCTCGATCCAGCCGCTCCACGCATCGTGAACCTCGTCGGGAATGTCCTTGGGACCGGCTATTCCGCTCCATCCGACAAGCGTCTCGAGCTCGGGATGGCCGAGTTCCGCCGCCGTCGGCGCATCCACGCCCTCGAGCCTCTCCGGGACCGTCACCAGAAGCGGCTGCAGGTTGCCGCTCTGGATATGTCCCATGAGCGCGGAGGAATTGGTGCAGATGAATGTCGCATTGCCCGCCACGACCTGCGTCGCCGCTTCGCCACCGCCACGGAACGGAAGGTGTGTCACGGCTTCGGTGGCATTCTCCACGCCGAACGCATCGATCACGAGCGCCCCGGCGATGTGCAGCAGCGAACCGACCCCGGACGAACTGTAGGTCACTTCACCCGGCGCCGCCTTCACCTTCTCGATCAGCGCGTCCATGCTGTCGATGCCGCTCGAGGGCGATGTCGCGCATACCACGGGATTGAGTTCGAACACCGCGACATAGCGGAAATCCTCGATGGTGTAGGGAAGCGTGGCCTTCATCGCCGGATTGACCGTGTGCGAGCCGACGCGGGCGACCATCATGGTGTAGCCGTCCGCATCCGCGCTCTTCACCGAAGCCGTCCCCGTGGCACCGCCGGCGCCGGTACGGTTCACGACCAGTATGGGTTGGGGAATGTATTTCGGCGTGACGGCCGTCAGGTTGCGCGCGGCGATATCCGTGGCACCACCGGCGCCGTAGGCGACGACGAGCGTGATGGCGCGATCGGGATATTCGGCCTTCGCCGACGCCGCACCGATTCCGAGCGCCGCGGCGGCGATCGCACAAGCCAGCTTCTTCATTCCTGTTCCTCCCGGACACTCTCTGTCGGTGATTG
>JAGREZ010000033.1 GCA_020446285.1 Geminicoccaceae bacterium | reverse complement strand
TCGAGCGCCTGCTGTGCGCCGCTGACGATGAACACCTGGTCGGCATCGCAGCGTACCGCCCGGCTCGCACCGAGATAGCGCGCGAGTGCATCGCGCAGGGGGCCATGGCCCGACGGATCGCTGCCGATCAGAAAGCTCTCGGGCGGATTGCGCCAGTGACGCTGGAGCAGCCGCGCCCAGTCCTCGAAGGGAAAGGCGGCGAGTTCCGGCAGTCCCGGCGCGAAGGCGCGCGGCTTCGATGTGCCGGTGACCATCTCGCAGAGATAGGCGCCACGCCGCGACGGCCCCGGCGGAGCGACCGCATCCCGCGTGGCGTCGACATGGCCCGGGCGTGCATTGAGCGCATGTTCGGGCAGAAGCTCGCTGACGAACGAGCCGGCGCCGACACGGCCCTCGATGTAGCCCTCGGCGAGGAGCTGTTCGAAGGCGGCCAGCACGGTGTTGCGCGAGACGCCGAGATCGCCGGCCAGCGAACGGCTGGATGGCAGGCGCGCGCCCGGCCGCAGGCGACCGTCGAGAATGGCCTCGCGCAGCGCGAAATAGAGCTGACGATGCAGCGGAACCGCACTCGCTTCGTCGAGCGATATGCTGGCAAGGTAGAGTGGACCCTTCCTTGTGGCAGTTTTCATGAATCGAGAGGCTCCAAATTGGCCCCTCGATATAGCTCGTTCTAGTTCGGGACACCAGCCAGTTCTGTGCGGTTCCCGAACATCGCCGCATGCCCCGCGAGTGCCGCCTGAACGGTCGGCAGGATGGCCGCGATGCCGGGGATCAGCCGTATGCGCGGGCCGTTCAGATCCGCCAGATCCGCATCGAGCAGCGAAATGACCGCAAGGAATCCACCCGCCGGGAGCCGCTCCTCCAGATGTTCGAGCGGCAATCCCTCCGGTGTCGAGGCGAGCAGCGACAATGTGGCGCCGAGCCGTTCGATGCCACCGGCGCGTTCGATCGCCGCCGCGAGTGCTGTCATTCCCGGACAATCGTTCCCGTTCAGCCTTTGGGCCGCGCGTTCCCATGCGTCTCCGACATCGGACAGCGACGCATCGTTGCGGCAGGCCGATGCGAGCAGGCGAAGGGCAAGCGGATTGCCGCGCAGTTCGGCGAGCAGCGGCGAGAGACCGTCATCGATCGCGGCGATCCCGCGCGCGGTGGCAAACAGCATCGAACGCAGTGATCCCTCGTCGAGCCCGTCGAGCGGAACCGGCCGCATGTCGCATTCGGCAACGACCATGCCGGGCTCGGTCGTGGCGATCAGGCTCGCGCCCGTATCCCTGAGGAGACCGACGATCGCTTCGGCCAGCGCCCGCGCATCGACGGCATCGAGGCCACGGCCGAGATCGTCGGCGAGGATGAGGGCGGGCGCACGCGAGAGTTCCGTGCGGATATCCGCCTCGCAGAAGAGGTTCGGTTCGAGATCGAGGACTTCCGCCAACCGGGTGAACGCATCACATGCGCTGGACACGCCGTCGAGCGGGAGAAAGCATCGGCGCAGCCCGAACCGTGCCGCTATGGCGGGTTCATGCGCCACGGCCTCGAGAACCGAGGTCTTGCCGATACCCGCACCGCCATCGACGAGGACCATGGCCGGGCCGTCGCGGTCGAGAAACGAGACGATCAGCGACAGTTCCCGCTCCCGCCCGTGAATGCGCCGGCGTCGGGGCAGGGCGGTCGCCATTCCGGCCGGAGCCGGCAGGCTGAAGGAAGCCGGTGTCTCGGCGAGTTCCATCGGCAGCAGTCGGGCCGAAAGGGCGACCAGCTTGTGCACGATCGTGTCGAGCAGTGCGGAGTGATGCAGGGGGCGGGCCGCGGGAATGGTTCCGTCGGTTTCGGCCGGCTGGTGAATGGCACCCGGGCATGCGTCGACGCTGCTGTCCTCGCCATCGAGATGCAGGACGACGACCGTCTTGCCGGCAGCGATCGCCCTGTCGAGCAGGGCGCGCGGCAGCAGCCGTTCGACCGGGCAGGCCCTCGAGGCGAGCAGCACGGCGATGCTGCATCGTTCGAGGCCCGAAAGCATGCGCCGGTCCACCGCCTGTGCGTTCCTGCTCTCCGCATGGCAGATATGGCCGATATCGAAGCGCCCGATGAGACGCCCGATCAGCGAATCGGCCTCCGACCGGTCCTCGGGCGCGTATCCGACGAACAGATCGAGGCTGACAGTCTGGCTCAGATCGGAGTAATGCATGTGACCTGTCGCGCTGAAGCAATGTACATCCAAAAACAGTGATGGTTACCATCTGTATTGGATATGGAAGACACTTACTTACGATACTTATCAACTTTGACGAGAAATGAAAGTGAGTTACAGCACATTTTCAATTTGACTTGATGTCAACTGTATATCGTCTCCGCTTCCGATGCCATTCCCGCATTGTCCGCCGCTCGCATAACCCCGCCGCGGGTCATCAAATGAATTCCCTTGATGGTATATCAAATGCGAGTCTATTCTACCTATAGTTAAATTCATGTTCGTGAGGTTCTCATGCCGGTTCGCCGCTGGTTCGTTCCTGGCACCGTCATTCTCGCTTTCGCCGGCTGCACGGATCATCTCATGCAGCCTTACCCGGCATCGCCGCCGGTGGTCCAGCCGCAGACCGCCGGGGTGCAGGCGATGTCCTACGATGCCTATGGCCGGCCCGTGCCACAGCGGCGCATGTCCATCACCGAACCCGTTCCGGCGCCCATGCAGCAGGCCGCGCCGGCTCCGCTGCATGAGCCGGAGCGGATCTTCGCCGCCGCCGATCGCATTGATAGCGCCGATCGTATCGACACCGGAAGCGATCCCTACCGCTACACGGCGACGGCGGGCAATCACCGGGAGCCCGTGAACCTGACATCGGGTGCGCGCGAGCATGCCACGGGCGCCGGCCGCGCCGGAGATGCGGCCATCACCGGCATGACCGGCGGGCACACCACCACCACGGCCGCCGGCCATTCGGCTACCGGCGGCCAGCACTGGAGCTATGCCGGCGCAGAGGGCCCCGAACACTGGGGCGACCTCTCGCCCGCCTTCCGGACCTGCGCCAGCGGCAAGGCGCAATCCCCGGTCGATCTCGCTTCGGCATCGCGCGGTGCGCATTCCGAGCTGCATTTCAACTACCGGCAGACGCCGCTCGGCATCCGCAACAACGGTCACACCGTTCAGATCGACTATGCGCCGGGAAGCTGGCTGGAGATCGAGGGAATGCGCTACGATCTCCTGCAACTCCATGTGCATGCACCGAGCGAGCATGTCGTGAACGGGCGCACGGCGCCCATGGAACTGCATCTCGTCCATCAGAACAGGCACGGGCAGCTTGCCGTCGTCGGTGTCATGATCGATGCCGGTCCGGTCAATCCGCTCATTGCCGCGATGCGCGCCTATACGCCGGCGGAGGGGGACCCGGTGGCGGTGCCGGGGGTCCATGTGAGCGCCGCCGATGTGCTGCCGCCGAGGCTGGACTATTTCCGCTATACCGGCTCGCTGACCACGCCGCCCTGTTCGGAGGGTGTGGCATGGCATGTGCTCGACCAGCCGATCACCGCCTCGCCCATGGACATCCAGGCGCTCGCCGCGGCCATGCCGCACAACAATGCCCGCCCGGTTCAGGCGCTCAACGCACGGCGCCTGACGCTCGACTGAGCGGACGCCGGTTCATCAGCCGCCGATCATCAGCCGCACCACCTCGTTGTGGTCGGTCTCGCTTGGGCGGCGTTCTCCCGCCTTGATACCCCGGCGCAGGACCATGATGCGGTCGCTGACATCGAAGATGTCCACCAGATTGTGGCTGATGAAGATGATGGCGACATTCTGCGTCTTCAGTCGCAGGATCAGCTCCTTGACCTTGCGCTGCTCGGGCACGCCGAGCGCTGCCGTCGGCTCGTCCATGATGAGCAGTTCGGCGTTCCAGTAGATCGCCCTGCCGATCGCCACCGCCTGCCGCTGGCCACCGGAAAGATTGCGCACGGGCTCGTGCAGCTTGCGTTCGGGAATATCGATGTCGAGTGTCTCGAGCACGTCGTGGGCGACCGCGCGCATCTTCGGGCGGTCGAGCCGCTCGAGACCGAACAGCCGGGTCGTCGGTTCGCGACCGAGGAAGACATTCGCGCCGACGTCGAGATTGTCGGCGAGCGCCAGATCCTGATAGATCGTCTCGATGCCGATTTCGCGGGCATGGCGCGGATTGTCCAGAACCACCCGTTCGCCCTTGTAGCGGATCTCGCCCTCGTCGGGCCTGTGCACGCCCGAGATGGTCTTGATGAGGGTCGACTTGCCGGCGCCATTGTCGCCAGCAAGAGCCAGGACTTCGCCGCGACGGACCTCGAAACTCACCTTCTCCAGCGCATGAACACCGCCGAAGCGCTTGGAAAGGTCGGTGCAGCGAAGCACCGGCCCCTCGTCCGTGGCCGGGTGTGCGGCCGTCGCTTCAGTCGCTGTCATGCCGGTCTCCCGTGAGCTTCTCGCGGCTCTGGTCGATCAGGACCGAGACGATGATGACGATGCCGACGGCAACGAACTGCCAGAACGGCTCGACATTGATGAAGACGAGGCCGTACTGGATGATGGCGATGATGAGTGCGCCGATGAGCGTGCCGATGATCGTCCCCGACCCGCCGAAGAGCGAGGCGCCGCCGATGACCACGGCGGCGATGGAATCGAGCAGGATCGGCTCGCCCGCCTGGGCAGCACCTGCGGAAAAGCGGGCGGTGTAGATCATCCCGGCGACTCCGGCACAGGCGGCCGAGATCATGTAGAGATAGAGCGTGTGCCGGCGCACATTGATGCCCGAGCGTACCGCCGCCGTACGATTGCCGCCGATGGCGTAGGTGTACTGGCCGAATCTCGACTGGCTGAGCGCCCAGTGCATGGCGATCAGAATCAGCACGGTGATGATCACGGGAACGGGAATCTCCAGGATCCGCGAATTCCCCATGGCGAACAGCCATTCATTGTTGACCGGAACCGTCGTTCCGCCGGCCGTCAGGAAACCCGCGCCGCGCGCAACACCGAACATGCCGAGCGTGCCGATGAAGGGCGGAACGCGCAGCCGCGAGATCAGCGTGCCGTTGATCCAGCCGGGAACCAGCGAGATCAGGATGGCGGCGATGATGCCACAGAGCAGGGCGAGCGCCGGATCGAGCGGTGTGATAGACTGCATGACCCGCGCCATGACCACCGCTGCGAGACCCATGACGAAGCCCACCGACAGATCGATGCCGCCGGCGATGATGACGAAGGTCTGGCCGAGCCCCAGCAGCAGCGGGAAGGCCGCGAAGAGGGCGATGCTCTGGAGATTGAACCTGTTGAAAAGGAACGAGATACCGTAACTGGCCCGCGCCCATGTCTCGAAGAAGACGCAAAGCATGAACAGGAACAGCCAGGGCCATGCCCTGACGAGGAATGCGAGAGCCGGATGCCTCCGGCCCTCGCTGTCATCGCCCGATGATGCGCTCACGATCGGAATGTTCGCGGACTATTCGGAATAGATCCGCTCGCGCACCTCGGGATTGTCGATGTTCGAGGCGTCCATCACCGTGAAACCGGTGCCGATCGAGGTCTCGATGGTCTCGCCATTGATCGCCGCCACGGCCGCCTTCACACCCTCATAGCCGATATCGTAGGGATGCTGGGCGATCGCCATGTCGATCAGGCCGGACTTGATGTCATCGACGATTCGGGTCGGCGTATCGAAGGCGACCACGCGGATCTCGCCGGTCTTGCCCAGCGCCTTGACACCGTCGGCCGCACCGATGGCCGAGAAGAGATTGGCACCGAACACGCCCTTGAGATCGGGATTGCGGGCAAAGACCGCCTGCACCTGGGCGGCGGCCTTGTTGGCATCGTCATCGTTGAACTGGGTCTCCAGCACCTCGATGTTCGGATAGTCCGCCATCGCCTTCTTGAAGCCTTCCTCGCGCTGGTCGGTCGTCGAGATGCCGGGCTTGACGTTGGAGACGTAGACCTTGCCCTCCTCGCCGATGGCCTTCGCAAGCGCATCGCCGGCCATCTCGCCGCCGAGCACATTGTCGGAGGCGACATAGGAAAGCGGGAAATCGCCTTCTCCGGCACCATCCTGATACACGCCGTCATCGATGAAGGTATCGACCGTGATGATCCTGATTCCGGCGTCGAATGCCTGCTTCATGGGTGCTATGAGCTGCTGCTTGTCGGTCGGTGCGATCAGGATCGCATCCGGCTGACGTGCGGTCACGGCCTGCAGCACCGGCACCTGCACGGTCGGATTGAACTCCGGCCCGCCCTGGAAGATCAGCTCCGCACCGAGCTCGTCGGCCGCCGCCTGCGCACCCTTTTCCATGGTGATGTAGAAGGCGTCGGTGGTGAGACCCGGAATGAGCGCCACGACGGGCTTGTCCTGCGCCTGCGCCGGAACGGCCATTCCACCGACAGCCAGAGCCGCAAGCCCGGCAAGAGCGATCATGCCCCTGTGCATGGATTGAATCCTCCCTGTTCTTTCGAAACATCGTTTTTCGATTCAACAAGGCTACCAGCGCTTCAAGCGTGCTTCAAGCGCGACCATGCAACCACAATGCCCGACCTCGGTGACCGAGGGGGAGGGAAACGGGGAAGGAAGGAAGCAAGGGAAAGACAAGGGACCGTGGCGGTCCCT
>JAGREZ010000317.1 GCA_020446285.1 Geminicoccaceae bacterium | reverse complement strand
CCGGTAGTATTCCGTGTTAACAAATCCTTAATGCGGGTGGTCCATGTTCCCCGTGACGGCGGTTTTCGGGCGGGGAGGGTCCGGCTGCCGGTCCAAGAACCCGTTACAAGGATCGACCCATGCCGGATCATCAAGCGCGCAAGGCTCGTGGACCCGTGTTGTGCGGAGCCGGACCGGTGGTCCGTGTCCGGGACTGCGGGCGCTGCCGCTTTCGTTTCCTGCGGTCGGGGACCGGGGCAACGGCAATCGAATACGCCCTGATGGCGGCCGTGGTCGCCATCACCGCATTCGCCGGTCTCCGGCTGATGGGAGGCGAAGCTGGTGCCCTTTGGAACACGGCCGGCAACAGCATCATCAGGAGCATGCAGCGCGACACGACACCATGACCACGCGTTGAACCTCTTCGGATCCATTCCCCGCTGCGGCGACCGACCGGGAACGCAAGGCCAAACTTCGGAGGAGCGCAAGCTCCGACCAGCGACCGACCGGGAGTGCCGCCTGCGTGGCGCCTGAACGCAAGGGCATCGCGACTATCAATTGGTTGACGTGCTGCTAGACTTTACCACAAGAGAGGGCCGGTGAACCGTGGCCGGCGGATGGCAGGGCAGGGGGTGATGGAACCCACCATCTTCGCGTTTCTCAAGCGCTATGCGTGGAAGCAGCAGATGCTGATTCTCGCACTGACGGCGCTCACCCTGCCGCTCGGCTATGCCACGCTGGAGCTGCCCAAGCTCATCATCAATCGCGCGCTCGGCACGGATTCCGCGCCCATGTTCTTCGACATGGAGTGGAACCGGCTCGAATTGCTGTGGACGCTGTGCGGGCTTTTCCTTCTGGTCGTGCTGGCCAGCGGCGCGCTCAAATATGTCGTCAATGTCTATGCCGGCGTGGTTTCGGAACGGATGCTGCGGCGGCTGCGTTTCCAGCTTTTCGACCATGTCCTGCGGTTTCCGCTGCCGCATCTGAGAAGGCTGAGCCAGGGCGAGCTCGTGCAGATGATCAATGCCGAGGTCGAGCCCCTTGGCGGATTTGTCGGCGAGGCCGTGACCACGCCCGGACTTCAGGGCGGAACGCTGCTCATCAGCCTCACATTCATGTTCGTGCAGGATCCCGTCCTCGGCTTCGCCGCGATCGCACTCTATCCCCTGCAGATCTGGCTCATTCCAAGGCTGCAGGCGCAGGTGAACCAGCTTGGCAAGCAGCGCGTGCGGCAGGTCCGGCGCAATGCCGAGAGGATCAGCGAGACGGCGGCCGGCGTGCGCGACATACGCGGCAACAATGCGACGATGTTCGAACGCGCGCGCTTTTCCGGCGAACTGGCGAAGGTCTTCGACATCCGCTTCGACATCTACAAGAAGAAGTTCCTTATCAAGTTTCTCAACAATTTCCTCGCCCAGCTCGGACCGTTCTTCTTCTATGCCATTGGCGGCTATCTGGTCATTCAGGGCGATCTCACCGTCGGCGCCCTTGTTGCCGTCATCGGCGCGCAGAAGGACATCGCCTCGCCCTGGAAGGAACTCCTGTCCTTCTACCAGACGCTCTATGACGTGCGGATCAAGTACGATCAGGTCGTCATGCAGTTCGTACCGCAGGGCCTTCGCGACAATGCGCTCATCGAGGCCGACATTCCCGAACACGCACCGGATTTCCGCAAGGATCTGCGGGTCTCGCACCTGGCCCTGCAGGACGAGGATGGCGGCGTCATTCTCGATTCGCTGTCATTCTCGCTCGACCTGCCGGCGCATGTCGCCATCGTCGGCTCTTCCGGCGCCGGCAAGGAGGAACTGGCACTCTGTCTCGCGGGGCTGCTCGTCCCCACCCGCGGGCGCGTCCTCTATGATGGCAGCGACGTGAACGAACTCGCCGAGAGTCTCACCGGGCGCAAGCTCGCCTTCGTCGGCAATCCGACCCAGATCTTCTCGGGTTCCATGCGCGACAATCTGCTCTACGGGCTCAACCACCG
>JAGREZ010000316.1 GCA_020446285.1 Geminicoccaceae bacterium | reverse complement strand
GATCCCGATCACATGCGATCGGTCTGCCGCTCTATCTCGTTGTTTCGCCGCGTTTCCTGATCGTTCAGGTGGTTCCACCTGAACGGGAAATGCTCTAGCGCACGACGTCCATGACCTCGCGCGCGAGGAGATCGGGGATGCGCCATGTGTCCAGCGCCTGGCCCGCAAGCAGCGCGAGCGCTCCCTCGAGATTGACGTTGAGTTCAAACGGGTGCCCTCCATAGAGATCCGGGTTGCGACCTTCGAGATGAAGGCCGACCTGCATCGTTTCATCGAGTCTTCCGTTCAGTGTAAGGCTCAACCGCTCGAAGTGGAAGTTCTCCAGCGCCTGCAGCAGGAGCGCCATGCCGGCAGCTCCGCCACCGCCACCCGTCATGCCGGGCGCCCCGCCGCGCAGGTAGCGGATCCGGCCGGGGCCGCTCGAATAGATATAGCCGAGCTCGATGACGGGGATGAGGGTCTCGTCGAGCGAGAGCGGAAATTCGCCGTCGAGCGTTCCTTCGCCGGACAATCCCTCGATCGCGAGAAATTCCAGCGCCGAGGCGATATCGATACCGTCGATGCGGATGACGGGCGGGCTACGGCTCCCGTTGCCATCGATCGTGATGCTGTCCGTCTCGAACCGTCCCTCGAACATGCGCGCGGTCAGCCGGTCGAGGGAGACTTCGCGCCGCTGCGGATCGATGCGCAGCTCGCGGATCGTTATGCTTCCGCCACGCCTGTGCGCGATCGCGACCTCGCCGATCTCGATGCGGGAAGGAAGGGCGGTCTCCGCCATGGCAATGGTCGTGTCGGCAGGGAATGCCGAAAGGATCGCCACGGCCGCCGCCAGCGACGTTGCGAAGGCATGGCGCCGGCGCGCCGGTGCCCGGTGTGTCGATCCTTGCCGTGTTCCCTCAGCCATCGTTCTCATCCATGACGCCGCCTCGCCGCCCTGCCAGCACGCTCTCGAGATCGTCGGCGGTGACCGGCTTGTCGAAACAGTACGCGATCCTCGGATCGTTGGCAGCACGCAAGCGGACCTGCGGCGCGAGGCAGTTCGAGACGATGGCGATGCAAGGGCCGTCGAACCTGTCGGCGAACCGCTCGAACAGCCTGTCGATCAGGTCGAACCCGTCGACCTTCGGCAGGTTGATGTCGATCAGGATGACGAGGCCCGATATCGGCTCGCGCGTCTCCAGATCGGCGAGAAGGTCTTCGGCGAGCGAGAATTCGACGATCTCGACCGCGGGGGAAATCCTGTTGATGGCGCGGGCGATGACCATGCGATCGAACCGGTCATCGTCGAGCAGCATGACGAGCGGGCAGGTCGCGGCGGGCGGCTCCACCGGGATGCGGAGCGTGAAGATGCTGCCCTTGCCGGGTTCGGACTCGACCCCGATCGTCCAGCCATGCCGTTCGGCGATGCATCGGCAGCGGGCGAGGCCGAGGCCGGAGCCCGGATATTCCTCATAAGTGTGCAGTCTTGCGAAGGGCGCAAAGATCCTGTCGATGAATTCCGGGGCAATGCCGACGCCATTGTCCTGAAAATGAACCAGATGGCATCCGGGCGAACTCTCGCAGGAGATCGTGAGTTGCCGCCGTTCACTGTCGCAGAACTTCAGCGCATTGTCGCAAAGACAGCGAAAGAGGGTCCGCACGGATCCGGGATGACCCTCGACCTTCGGCAGGTCGCCGACATGGATCGATACCTCCGCCCACTGCATGCGTTCAAGGTACTCTTCCCGCGCGCTGGCGGCGATCTCGGCGAGATCGACGGTCTGCCGCACAGTCTCGGTGGAGCCGAGGCAGGTGAGGTAGGCCGTGATGTCGATGACGAGCGTGCGTGTCCGTTCGAGCAGCGAGAGCGAACTGGATATGTGCTCAATGGCCGCCCGCGGAAGTTGCAGCGCATGTTCCTCGAGGACGATCCCGAGCAGCGCGGATGTGGTATTGTTGGTGCCCTTGAGGTCATGGGAAGCGGTATAGACGAAATCGATGAGCTCCGCATTCCGCCTGACCGCCCGTTCGAGATCCCGCGACAGGGTTTCGTGACGGCGCTGGGATGTCGCGGTTTCGGCGTGCAGTCTCGCGGCATGCGCACGCCAGGCATCG
This sequence comes from Geminicoccaceae bacterium, assembly GCA_020446285.1. Lineage (GTDB taxonomy): Bacteria > Pseudomonadota > Alphaproteobacteria > Geminicoccales > Geminicoccaceae > JAGREO01. The sequence goes on along the minus strand of JAGREZ010000316.1, from coordinate 2,751 downwards.
GCGATCCTGCCGAATTCGTCGGGAAAGCTCCGCGACCGCGCGGGCGGATCCTCGTCGCCGTCCGCTTCGGCCGACCGCTCCAGTCGCGCGACCTCTCCGGCAATGATGAGCCGCACGGCGAAAAGTGCCGCGATGACCGGCAGGACGCAGGTCAGGGCGACGAGGACATCGCCGGCCGTGGACGCTTGCGTGAATGCAGATGCCGGAACGAGCCTTGAAAGGCCGAGACCGGCGATCGTTCCGAGCAGCGCAAGGCCCGCCGCAAGGCCGAAGACACCCACTCTCGCGGCCCGGCGCCGAAACATGCAGAACAACATCTGTCTCTCCCGAATGAACCGGGGAAGACGGCTAGCATGATTCGAAGTAAATAAGAAAAAATTCCTTTCAAGATGTGGGAACTGTCACATTTGCAGCAGGCTGCGTTCGGCGGAAAGGATGGTCAGCGGGCAGGGGCCTCGTTGCCGATCTGTTGTTCGATCGCATCCTGTGCTGCTCCGAGCGCGGCCTGTTTGACGTCGTCCGTCAGCGGCTGGTTGCCGATGACCTCGACCTTGACGTTGCGCTGGGCGAAATGGATGCCGTGCTTCTCGAACTCGTCGCGGATGCGTTGATAGGCGTCGCGGCGGATGGTCCATTGTTCGCCCGGACGGGTCATGAATTTCACGCCGACGACCATGTTGAATTCTTCCATGCGGCGCACGCCCTGGAACTTGAGCGGTTCGAGGAAGCTGTCGCCATAGTCGGGATTCGCGCGCAGTTCCTGGTCGATCTGTTTCACCAGCTTCTTCGCCAGCTTGAGATCCGTGTCGAACGGCACCCGGAACTCCAGCTTCATCATCACCCAGTCACGGCTGTAATTGGTGAGCGACTTGAGTTCGCCGAAGGGAATGGTGTGGACGGCACCGCGATGATGGCGCACGCGCAGCGAGCGCAGCGAGATCGACTCGACCGTTCCGCGCAACTCGCCCATCTCGATATATTCTCCCACACGGAACGCATCGTCGATCAGGAAGAACACGCCGGAAACGATATCGCGCACCAGCGCCTGCGCGCCAAAGCCCACCGCAAGGCCGATCACGCCGGCACCGGCGAGGAGCGGGCCGATATCGACACCGAGTTCCGAGAGCGTGACCATGAACACCATCGTGAAGATGGTGATGAGCGCGGCAAGGCGGAAGATCGGCAGCAACGTGGCGAGGCGCGCTTCGGGACCCGGTGCATGGCCGGGTTCGAGCTTCGGCATGGAAGCGAGCCTGCGGTCGATGGCGGTGCGGGTGATGACCCAGACGAGATCGCCGATCAGAAAGGCGATGGCGATGTTGATGACGACATTGGCGGCGCGCCCGGCAAAGGAGGTGGTTTCGGCAAGATCGCCGAAATCGAAACCCCAGATGAAGGCCAGTGCCAGTGCCGCCGTACCGAGAACCGAAAAGCGTGCGAGGCGCTCGGCGATGGGCTGGTAGATGCTCGCTTCCGGCGGCTCGCCCGCGCGCCCGTCATCGTCCTCTTCCTCTGCTTGTGCTTGTGCTTCTTCCGCTTCCGCGCCGGCGACCGGTTCGGCCGTTTCCTCTTCCCGTGCGGCCGCGAGGGCCTGTGGATCGGCGGTAAAAGCCCCTTGCACCGTACGGCGGGCGAGGATCGCTGCCGGTATCGTCACGGCGATCACGCCGAGCGTCGCCGCCAGACGGACGGCACCCACCAGCCAGAGCAGATAGATCGCGATCAGGCAGATCGTTGCCAGCACGGGAACGAGCAGTCCCCTGACCCGCGGACAGGCACCCTCGAAGGGAATGTAATGCCCGGCATGGCGCAGGAAGAGCGACCAGATCGTGCCGATGGCGACGATGAGTGCGATGGCGGTGACGACGATATCGAGGCCGATCCAGATCGCGTCCGGCGTTCCCGATTGCATCAGCACATTGGAAAACGCATGGCCGAAGAAAAGGGCGATGGCCATCACCAGAAAGGCGGTGGAGAGCCATCTCGCATCCCGGCGGTCGATGGGGATGAGCCTGAGGGCGTCGACGCGCGGTGCCAGAACGAACTCGATCAGTGCGGCGATCGCCCGCACGAGCACGATCGCCCAGAGCGTGTCGAGCAGCGCGATCCTGAATCCGGGCGGCCAGTCGAAGGCGAGGAAGCTGCCGACCGTGCCGATGCCGAACGCGGCGGCACCGCTCATCGTCAGGACGAGGCGGAGGAGTGCGGCGAGCGCGGTCCGGTAGAAACCGGTCCGGGGCCGTGCCTCGATGCGCTTCTTCGCCGGCGAGGCGTAGCACCAGTAGAGCCATTCGAGGCCGGCGCCGATGAACAGGAAGATCAGCGTGAGGATGCGCAGCTGCAACCTGCCCTCGGCCGGAAACAGGCCGTTCCAGGCATCTGCGACGGCCATGGGCATGGCCGGCAGGCCGGCGAGCGCCACCTTGACCGCACCGATACGCTCGCGAATGCGCCGTATCTCCTCCGATTCCACGGACTCCGTATCCACCGTGCCGTCATTGCCGGCGATATCCCCGCTCGCCTGGTTCTCGAGCCAGTGGGCGATGGCCGGATCCTTGAGCAGGCGGGCCAGCTCGCGAAGATCGGCCTGTGTCGGCTCGACGATTGCCGCAGGCTCCGGCGCGGAGGTGACCGACGGAATGCCCGGAATCTGTGCCGATGCCGGAGATACCGGAGATGCAGCAAGGGCGGCGAAGGTGAGCCATGCGAGGATGGCAAGGCGAACGGCCATGCTCATGTGCCCGCCTCCGC
>JAGREZ010000032.1:1048-3612 GCA_020446285.1 Geminicoccaceae bacterium | reverse complement strand
GGATAGAGCGCGTAGGACTGGAATACCATCGCCAGCCCGCGCGCCGCCGCCGGCACGTCGTTGACGGTCTGGTCGGCAATCGCGATCTCGCCGGCGGAAATGGATTCCAGCCCGGCGATCATGCGCAGCAGCGTGGACTTGCCGCAGCCGGACGGACCGACGAAGACGATGAACTCGCCCTGTTCGATGGAAAGGTCGATCCCGTGGATCACCTTCACCGAGCCGAATTCCTTCTTCACGTTCCGAAGCTCGAGGTCAGCCATGGCTCTTGTCTCCCCCCATGATTTCCGCCCAGCCGCGGTAAAATGGATGATCGTTGGAAATGGGCAGGCGAACGGTTTCGCCGCTGTTCACCGATGCGTAGATCGCTGTCAGCAGCTCGATCGAACGGCGCGCATCGGCAAGCGTCACCGGCGGTGGTCCGCCCTCGGTGATCGCCTTGTGCATACGATGGAACTGGCCGACGAAACGCTCCGGCAGGGGCTCGAAATCGGCCAGTGCCGCCTCGATGCGGGCGGCCTGTTCCCCGTCGTCATGGGGAAAGGTCCAGGGCTCGTGCCCCGGATTGTAGGGCGCGCGGCCGCTCTCGGCGCAGAGATCGCGAAAACAGAAGCGCAGCCTCGACATCTGGTCGCGGGAGCCGAGCGTCACCGAGGAGGCGGCCATCGCCCCGTTCTCGAATGCGAGCGAGACGAGCCCCATATCCTCGGTCTCGTTGCCGTTCAGCCGGTTCGAGCTGCGCGCATGGACCGAGCGGACCGGGCCGAGCACCTCGCACAGGAGATCGTGGATGTGGATGGCATGGGTCGTGAAGCAGCCGCCGAGCTCGCCCGCCCATGTGCCCCGCCATGGCGCCCGGCCGTAATAGGCGTCCGCGCGGTACCATTGCGTCTCGGCGGTGGCGACCGAAGGCGGCCCGGCCACACCCCTTGCGATCAGATGGTGCAGTTTCTGGATGCCGTGGCCGAAACGGTACTGGAAGATGGGATGGATCGCGCGGCCCGTTTCCGTCGAGATGCGCGCGAGCTCGTCGACCTCGGCAAGCGAGCTCGCCACCGGCTTTTCGACGATCACGTCATGTCCGGCGCGCATGACCCGGGCGGCCTGCGCGAAATGCAGCCCCGACGGCGTGCACAGATCGACCAGGTCGAGATCGCGCGCGAGCGTTCCGTCGAGCGAGGTGTCGATTGCGGCGATGCCGAAGCGACCGGCGACCTCGCTGGCACGCTCTGCGTCGATGTCGCAGAACGCGACGATCTCGTACATCTCCGGCAGCGCCAGATACGCCTCGATATGGCCGACGCCGACGCCCGAGCCGACGACCGCGACGCGAAGACGCCTCATGCGGGTCGCTCCCCGGTGACATGCACGGCCTTGTCATGCGCTTCGAGCGCGAGCTGCATGGCGAGAAAGCAGTGCTCCTGATTCATCGCCGTAGCGGTACGGTTGACAACGTCGTCGCGCAGGTTGGGACCGTAGGGCAGCGCATGCGCCGAACAGTCGATGTGCCGTGTGCCCTTCGCATCGGTGAGGAAGAGGTGGTCGCCGCCGTCGCGGCCCTCGATATCCATGTATTTGCGCAGTTCCATCGTTCCTTCGGTGCCGACGATGAAGAGCCGTCCGTCACCCCAGACCGGCGCGCCCTTCGGCGTGAACCAGTCGACCCGGACAAAGCCGGTAGCACCGCCGCCCGCGACCACCGCATGGCCGTAATCGAGGAATTCGGGATGTCCCGGATTGTCGAAATTGCTCTCGACACTGTGCAGGATGGTCGCGTCGGTGGCACCGGTGAGGCTCAGGAACTGCTCGAACTGGTGCGAGGCGATGTCGGTGAGGATCGAGCCGGCGCGGGCGGGATCCCAGAACCAGTCCGGGCGGGGATAGTTGCCGATGCGGTGCGGGCCGAGCCCGGTAGTCTGGATGACCCGGCCGATGGCTCCCTTGCGCACGAGTTCGAGTGCCGCCTCGGTGGCCCGCTGGCGGTAATGCTCGGAATAACAGATGGAGAGGATCCGCCCGGTCTCCGCCTGTACCTTGCGCAGTTCGGCGAGCTGGTCCCTTGTCGTGCAGCCCGGCTTGTCGAGCATCACGTCCTTGCCGGCGCGCATGGCGCGAACGGCCATCGGCGCACGCTCGCAGGGTATGCCGGCGCCAAGCACGAGGCGGATGGAGGGATCCTCGAGAATGATCCGCTCCTCGGCCACGCGAATGGCGTCGGGATAGCGTTCGGCAAAAGGATGGGCGAGCTCGTCCGCGGCGGCGAAAAACGCCCTGAAGCGGCAGCCGGCGCCGGTCATCGCATCGATCTGGCCGTCGATATGACCATGATCGATGCCGATGACGGCGAAGTCGAAGGTTTCGTTCATGATACCGGATCAGCGTTTGAGGGCGCCCATGGCCACACCGCGGATGATGAGGCGCTGGAAGGCGAGGAAGACGATGAACACCGGCACCAGCGACAGCGCCGACATGGCGAACAGTTCGCCATAGAGCGATTCGCCGCCCGAACTGTCGACAAAGGAGCGCAGCGCCAGCGGCACGGTGTAGGAACGCATGTCGTTGAG
>JAGREZ010000032.1:0-922 GCA_020446285.1 Geminicoccaceae bacterium | reverse complement strand
GCCGCCTCGTCGATCTCGCGCGGGATGCCGCGGAAGAACTGGACCATGAGAAAGATGAAGAAGGCATCGACGGCGAGGAACTTGGGAATGATCAGCGGCAGGAAGGAATCCACCCAGCCGAGCTTGAGGAACATGACATATTGCGGCACCAGCGTGACATGGTAGGGCAGCATCAGCGTGCCCAGCATCAGCGTGAACCAGATCTTGCGTCCGGGAAATTCCAGCCGGGCGAAGGCGAAGGCGGTGAGCGAACAGGCGGCGAGATTGCCGATCACCGCAAAGATTGCGATTAGGAATGAATTCTGATAGAAGGTAGTGAATGACACCCTGAGCGCCACCCAGCCTTCGTAGAAGTTCGAAAGATCGAAGGAGGTGGGCAGGGATGTCGGATTGGTGAAGATCTGGTCGTCGGGCTTGAAGGCCGAGAGGATCATCCAGAGCAGGGGATAGATCATCAGGATGGCGGCAAAGCCGAGAACCATGTGGCGCAGGAACTCGTTGCGCGTATGTCCGGGGCGAACCTCGTTCATCGTGTCTCGTCCTCGTAATAGACCCAGTATTTCGAGGTCGCGAAGGTGATCGCGGTGAAGATCGCGATAATGACCAGAAGCAGCCAGGCGAGCGCGGAGGCGTAGCCCATGCGGAAATTGGCGAACGCTTCCTCATACAGGTAGAGCGAGTAGAACAGGGTTGCATCCACCGGACCGCCCAGGCCGCCGGAGACGATATAGGCCTGAGTGAAGGCCTTGAACGCCTCGATGGTCTGCAGCACGAGATTGAAGAAGATGACCGGTGCCAGCAGCGGCAGGGTGATCTTCCTGAACTGCCGCCAGCCCGACGCGCCGTCCATGGAGGCGGCCTCGTAGAGATCCTGCGGAACCTGCCTGAGCCCGGCAAGGAAGATGATCATCGGCGAGCCGAA
>JAGREZ010000315.1:8298-9282 GCA_020446285.1 Geminicoccaceae bacterium | reverse complement strand
CAGCAGATGCAGCCATTGGCGAGCTCGATGACGTCCTCGTCGGCGCATCCCTCGATCCCGCAGCCGCGCAGGAGGCCACCATCGATACCGACATCGCCGAACTCGTTGATGACGAGGGCGATGCGGCGGCCATCCGCCTCGAAGAGCAGATTGCGGATGAGCGTCGTCTTTCCGGCACCGAGAAAACCGGTGATGATCGTCGCCGGGATCCTTGCCATGCTGTCGCGTCCTTTCATGCCCCTGCTTCCGCACCCGTCTCATGACACGGATGCGGATCGAAACCCCTGAAACCGGAAATCCGCCGGGTCTGCCGGGCTCCCGGTCGCGGGGCCGGCACGAAGGACAGCTGAAGACGCATCGTTCTCTCCCCTGCCGTCACACCCGACGGAACAATGGAAACCGGTCGTGCGGTGGCAGGTCTCCTGGCTCGCATCCTCTCCTTCATCGACCCATGCCTTCCCGGCCGTGGGGCCAGTGACGTCAGTCGGGTCGCGGATGCCTACAGTTGCGGGGGCAGCCCCGGCATCGGACGCATCCGCCGAAGGATGCCGTCCTCACCGTGTTCCCTCTTCGATCCCCCGCCCGACGGTCCGTCGGCGAAGGGATACCACCGGCGCTGAAACTAGCCGAGCCGCCCGCCCCGGTAAATGTCCAAATGCGACAGCCGGAAGCGGGCACGCGGCTATCGGCATTTCGTCGATACGCTGCTATGTCGGATGCCTCAGGTTGGAAGGGGAGGAAGTCAGCCTTGGATATCGAGCAGTTTTTCGCCGCCTCGGCGCCGGAGCCGGCTCCGGCATGGGCGGGATTCCCGCGTTACAATTTCACCGGCGGGCACAATGCGCCGGAAGCCATTCCGCTGGAGGCACTCGCCAGTGCCGCATCCAGCGCGATCCTCGCGGAAGGGCGCGATCTCGCGACCTACAACATGGCCAGCGGTCCGCTCGGGCATCGGGGCCTGCGCGAATTCATCGCCGGCAAGCT
>JAGREZ010000315.1:2467-8191 GCA_020446285.1 Geminicoccaceae bacterium | reverse complement strand
CTGACCTATGCCGGTGCGATCACCAAGGTCCGGAAGTGCGGCGCCGATGTCGTCGGCCTGAAGCTCGACGATGGCGGTGTCGTCGCCGACGATCTTCGCGCCCGCATCGACGAGGTGCAGGGCTCGGGCAGGCGGCTCAAATATGTCTATGTGATGCCCACCATCCAGAATCCGACGGCAAGCGTCATGACGCCCGAACGGCGTGCGGAGATCCTCGCGATCTGCCGGGAGAAGGGTGTCCCGGTCATGGAGGACGAGTGCTACGCCGATCTGGTCTGGGAGGGCGAGTGGCCGGTGAGCCTTCGCGGCATGGAGGGCGGCGGCGAGGTGATCCATGTCGGATCGTTCTCCAAGTCGCTCGCACCCGCCCTGCGCCTCGGCTATATCAGCGCGCCGCGCAACGTCCTTTCCCGCCTCGTCGCCCTCAAGGGCGATGGTGGCACGCCGGCGCTCTCGCAGATGGTCGTCGCCGCCATGGCCGACGGCTTCGATGGCCATGTCCGCAGCCTCAAGGAACGTCTCGCGAAGAAGCTCGACCTCCTGCGCCAGACGCTGATGGAGGAATTCGGCACGGATGCGGAGCTCACTCCCGGCAAGGGTGGCATCTTCCAGTGGGTGCGGCTGCCGGAGACCGTCGATACCTCGCGTCTGGCGGAAGCGGCGGCAAGGTCCGGCATCGCGTTCAATGCCGGTGCGGACTGGGCGGTCGATCCCGACAGCGCGCGAAACGGGCTGCGCCTGTGCTTCGCCCATGCGGGCGAGACGGAGATCCGCGAGGGCGTCGGTGAACTGGCGAGGATCTGTCACGAGCTGTTCGGCGTGCCGACGCACGGTTCCAACAGGAAGCGCTGAAGCGCTTCGTCCAACAGGAAGCGCCGAGAAGCGCTTTTGCGGGTCTAACGGAGGTCAGGCCGGCCGGGCTTCGAGCGAGGCGATGCGCGCGCGCATGCGCTCGACCGCCGGCCTGTTCCCGACCCGCTCGATATAGGCGCCGATCGGCCCGCCGGGGAGGTCGAAACGCGCCATGCGGGCCCATTCGGCGGCGTGCCCCATGAGAATGTCCGGCAGGGTGAAGCTCTCGCCCATCAGCCAGGGGCCGTCGCCGAACCGCTCTTCGAGCGTCTTCATGGCGCGGTCGAACTCCCAGCGCAGCACCGGCTTGAGGGCCGGAACCCGCATTTCCTTGGGTAACACGAAACTGTGCTTGCCGGCATTCCACAAGGCACCCTCGATTGCATCGACGATGAACTGGGTCCAGCCGTCCTGTACCGCCCGCTCGATGGTGCCGGCGGGAAAGGTCAGGCGACCGGCACGGTCGGCGAGAAACTGGCAGATCGCCACCGATTCGGTGAGCACGGTGCCGTCGACGATCAGTGCCGGAACCTTGCCGGACGGATTGACGGCGAGGATCGCTTCGCCGTGCGGCGGTGCGGGATCCAGATCATAGGGTTCCTCGAGTTCCTCGAGCATCCACATGACACGAAGCGTGCGCGCCTTCGGCGTGCCGATCAGCCTGAGCATCGTTCCTGCCTCCCGCTGTTCTCCCCGTTCACCCGGGTAGGCTACACAGGTATGACCCGATCTGCGGCGACGCAAGTCCCGGATGACGGTTCCCCGAATGGCGGCTCCCCGGACGACGACTCCCCGGACCGCCCGCGGCCGGCATCGTCCAGCCGTTCGACGAAGGCGTGCAGCAGCGACCGGGTTTCGCCGACATTCTCCAGCACGATGCCGTGACGGTCGCTGTCGATCCAGTGCAGCTCCTTCTCCGGCGAGGCGAGGCGCGCGAGATAGAGTTCAGCACTCTTCGGTTCGACGACGGGATCGTTTCGCCCCTGCAGGATCAGCGCCGGTACGCGGACCCCGGCGCAGGCCCGGTAGGACAGGCGGATCGCATGGCGGAGCTCGATCAGGCTGCGGACGGGAATGTGCTGGTAGTTGATGTCGGGCTGGGCCGTCTGCGAGGGAATGAACGGGACGAGCCCTTCCATGGAGGCGGCCCATGTGCTCAGCCGGTTGACGCCATGCAGTGCCGGCGCGAGATGCAGCGTCTTCTGTCGCAGGCGCAGCGGTGCGGAGTTGGAGGCGACACCGGCGAGACCCTCCGCCGCCTCGCTCGCGACATGCAGGGCGAGCGTGCCGCCCATGGAAAAGCCGACGAGCGCGAACTGCCGGACATGCGGCCGGAGGATGGCGATGCCCCGGCGGATGGAGGCGAGCCACTCATCGCCCGAACGCTGCATCAGGTCGTGGGGCGAGGTGCCGTGGCCGCTGAGCCGCACGCCCATGACGGGAAAGCCGGCCCCGGCGAGCTCGCGGCCGAATTCCGCGAGTTCGGCGGGCGAGGACAGGAACCCGTGAACGAGCACGACGCCCGTGGAACGCCCGTCGGCGGGAAGGTGCAGGTAGGGAGCGGCGGACGCGGTTGCCGTTTCCAGCGCGTTGATGTCGTCGTAGCGGGGTTTCGCATAGCGCGCCCTCGTCCGCGCGAGCGCCCTGAGCTCGTCGTCGAGATACCAGGCCGACAGTGCCCGAGGGGCGATTCCGCCGGGCGGCATGCCGGCCGCCTCGTCGACGAGGTGGCCGACCGCGTCGATGGGTTCGACCTCGTTGGCATAGACCCGCACCGTATGGCTCAGCCGCACGGGTGTGTCGGGACCGTGTTCGCAGAGCCGGTCGAGAATGTGCAGCGCGTCATCCTCGATCCGCAGCAGGCCGGCGAGGGCGGCCGACGAGATCAGCCGTTCGAGATCGGCGGCACCGCCCTCGCGAACGGTGCCGTAGCGTTCGGGATCGAGCAGGCCCCGGTGCAGGAAGATGCTCTCCACCTCCTGTGCCTTCTTGATGACGGCATAGACCATGTCCCGGAAGGTCGAAAGCGGCAGTGTCCGGCGGTCTGCCTCGTACAGGCGGTAGAGCAGCGCTGACGCGACATGCGCGATGTTGACGGTGGTGTGCCGGTACATCTCGACCATGCAATGATCGCGCAGGCGGCGGATATTGTGATGCACGAGGCTCGAGGCGAGCCGGTCGATCAGCTTGTTGGGGCTGGCATTGACGTCGAAGAGATGGTCGAGGCTGTCGATCTGGCTGAAGCTCCAGGCGAGAAGCTGGCGCTCCCACCATGACCAGCGGATGTCGGGCGACACCGCCGGTGCGAGCCGGATGTCCATGTCGGTGTCCCGAAGGAGGATGTTGCCCTCGATCAGGAGCTCTTCCTTGAGTTGCAGGGCGAGGCCGCGGAACAGGAGATCGGCGCCCTTCGTGAGCACGTTCTCGTCCGCGCGTATGGGGTGGAAGGTGATGTTCGCCGGAACGATGCGCGTCGGCCGCGAGGCGCGGGCGATCAGCGTCTCGACGGAATCGAGCCCGAGCGCACCGGCCCAGCGTCCGAGCCTCTCGCTCTCGCCGAGCCGGCTCACCGAGCGGATGCGCTCCTTGAAGATCTCCAGCACCAGCGCCACCGCGGCCGCACCGGAATGATGCTTGCGCTCCTTGCCTGTGGATGGCGAGAGAATGCTGAGCTCGCCATTCTCGCCGCGCACCCGCCGGTCCTTGATCATGCCGCCTTCGGGAAAGATCACCACCTTGCGGCCGCGCAGGATCTCGGCGGCGAGAAAGGCGAGCACGCCGTTCATGTCGTTGGGCACGCCGCCGATCGACTTGAGGAAGCGCGTGAAGGCGGGGCTGCCGTCGAAGAGTTCGCTGCTTGCGAGCGTGCGGCAGTAGCGTCCGGTCTGGCGGAAGAGCAGGTAGGCCGGAATGATGGTCTCGAACCGGGCGAAATGGTTGAAGACGAGGATATCGCCCTGTTCGAGCTGTCCGGTAGCATCGCCCGGACCGCCATCCTCCGGAACGGCGGCGGGATGCAGCCTGATATTGATGCCGAGATGCCGTTCCACGAGGGAGAAGGCGCCGACACAACGCTTGTAGGTCGGTGTGTCGATCCGGATATCGTCCGCCGTCGCTTCGCGGCCTGACCTCTCTTGGTGCATCGTTGGTCTCCAGCGAAACGCGCCGGCCTGCCTTCCCGCCGCACGCGTCGCACCGATTCGGTGAGGATACGTCGTTCAGGAATACCACGCAAAAGTTAACGTCGTTACCCCGATCCTGCGGTCGCGGCCGTCAGGCCTTCTTCAACACTCCGTTAAACTCCCTGAAAGCATTTCCCGCGAATAATCGGTATTCTGTCGTGATCGGGGATACCGGGCTCTGGAGCAGGAACATGGGAACTGATCGCATGACGCCGCAGGAATGGGCGGACGGGCTCGACGAATGCATCATCGAACCGCTGGAGCGGGCCGCGGCGGCGCGGGGCGAGCGGGTGGCGATCGACTTTCTCGGTCGCGAGACCAGCTGGCGCGAGCTGCGCGAGACGGTCGAGACGGTCGCCCGCGGGCTCGCGGCGATCGGAGTGGGCAAGGGCTCGAGGGTCGCCCTGATGCTGCCGAACACGCCGTTCTATGTCGCTGCCTATTATGCCGTCACCCGGATCGGTGCGGTGGTGGTCAATCTCAATCCGCTCTATGCCGACGAGGAAGTGCGGGCCCTTCTGCGTGACAGCGAGGCGGGCCATGTCGTGACCATGGACCTGCGCCTGACCCTGCCGAAGATCCTCGCCTGCCGCGAGGATGGCCTGCTTGAGCGTGTCGTCGTCTGCTCCATGGCCGATGCGCTGCCGCGCTCCGCCGGCCTGATGTTCCAGCTCTTCCGGCGCTCGGAACGGGTCGATGTGCCGGCGGACGGGCTTTGCATTTCCTGGCCGCGCCTGCTCGATATCGGTGCCGATGCGGCGATGCCCGACATCCGGATCGATCCGAAGGCGGATCTGGCGGTGCTCCAGTATACCGGCGGCACCACCGGGCTGCCCAAGGGGGCCATGCTGACCCATTCGAACATCGTCACCAACGCGGCACAGGTGAGTTTCTGGTATGGGCCGGAGGAGGATGCCGAGGACCGGATGCTCGGTGTGCTGCCGCTCTTTCATGTCTTTGCGATGACCGTCGTGATGAACATGGCCGTGCGTCTCGGCGCGACCATGATCCTCCTGCCGAGGGTGAAGCTGCCGCAGCTGCTGCGGACGATCGCCCGAAGGAAGCCCACGGTCTTTCCCGCCGTCCCCACACTGCTGAATGCGATTCTCCGGCATCCGGGCGTTCGCGGTCAGGATCTGGCGTCGCTGAAATTCTGCATCTCGGGCGGTGCGGCACTGCCCGGCGAGGTGCAGGAGGCGTTCGAGGCGCTCAGCGGCAGCAGCGTGGTGGAAGGCTACGGTCTGTCGGAGGCCTCGCCGGTGATTTCCTGCAATCCGCCGCGTGGCGAGAACCGGCGGGGCTCGATCGGTCTGCCCATGCCCGGCATCGGGATCAGCCTGCGCGATCCCGAGCATCCGCGCGACGAGGTGGGGGCGGGCGAGCCCGGCGAGATCTGCGTGCGCGGCCCCACGGTCATGCGCGGATACTGGCGGCGGCCGGAGGAGACGGAAGCGGCGTTCGTCGACGGATGGCTGCGCACCGGCGATATCGGCCGGCGTGACGATGACGGCTATCTCTATCTCGTCGACCGCATCAAGGATCTCATCCTCGTCAATGGCTACAATGTCTATCCACGGGTCATCGAGGATGCGATCCATGCCCATCCGGCGGTTCAGGAGGTCACCGTCATCGGCGTGCCCGATCCCGATGACGGCGAGGTGCCGAAGGCGTTCGTCCGGCTGCGCGAAGA
>JAGREZ010000315.1:1300-2364 GCA_020446285.1 Geminicoccaceae bacterium | reverse complement strand
ATCGGCAAGCTGTCGAAGAAGGAACTCGTCGCCGAGGAGGAGCAGCGGCGGAATGAAGGGATTATCGCCTGATTTGCGTATTTCTTCGGTGGAATTTTACAGTTTTGGTTGCATTGTGCCGATGGGCACCGATTTATGGAATGCCTGTTCGATGAAGGAAAGCTCATGAGCCGCTCCGCTGTCATTGTCGCCTATGCCCGCTCACCCTTCCAGCCGGCCAATCGCGGCCTGTTCGCCCGCCTGCGTCCCGACGACATCCTCGCCGCGACCGTCCGCGGCATCGTCGGGCGTTCGGGTGTCGATCCCGCACGGATCGAGGATCTGATCGTCGGCTGCGCCTTTCCCGAAGCGGAGCAGGGGCTCAATGTCGCCCGTCACGCCGGATTCCTTGCGGGGCTGCCGCAGAGTGTCGCCGCCGTCACCGTCAACCGCTTCTGCGGATCGTCGATGCAGGCGGTGCACATGGCCGCCGGGGCGATCGCCATGGGCGCCGGCGAGGTCTTCGTCTGTGCCGGCATCGAGAGCATGACGCGGGTGCCGGTTCCGGGCTTCAACCCGATGCCGCACCCCGAACTGTCGAGGAACCTGCCCGGCGCCTATATGGGCATGGGCGAGACGGCGGAGAATGTCGCCAACGCGCATGGCATCGACCGGGCGCGACAGGAAGCGTTCGCCGTCGAGAGCCATGCGCGGGCAGCAAGGGCCGCGCGCGCGGGCCGGTTCGCGGACGAGATCGTGGCGCTCGGCGATGTCGCCAGCGATGGCTGCATCCGCCCCGACACCAGTGCCATGGCGCTGGCGGCGCTCGAGCCCGCCTTCATGAAGGGGGGATCGGTCACCGCCGGCACCTCCTCGCCGCTCACTGATGGTGCCGCCGCCGTCATCGTGACCAGCGAGGCGTTCGCCCGCGACAACGGATTGCGGGCGATGGCGCGGATCCGCTCGGTCGCGGTCGCCGGCTGTGCACCGGAGATCATGGGCATGGGACCGGTCGCCGCCAGCCGCAAGGCGCTTCAGCGGGCGGGTGTGGGCATGGCCGACATCGACATCGTCGAGATCAACGA
>JAGREZ010000315.1:0-1251 GCA_020446285.1 Geminicoccaceae bacterium | reverse complement strand
CGGGCGAACATCGATGGCGGTGCGATCGCACTCGGGCACCCGCTCGGTGCCACCGGTGCGAGGATCACGGGCAAGGCCGCAGCACTGCTGCAGCGCGAGGGCAAGGCGCTGGCGCTCGCCACGCAATGCATCGGCGGCGGACAGGGGATTGCCACGGTTCTGGAGGCCGTCTGACATGACTGCTTCGCAAATCCGCCGCGTGGCGGTGCTCGGCGCCGGTGTGATGGGCGCGCAGATCGCAGCGCATTGTGCCAATGCCGGACTGGAGGTGCTGCTGCTCGATATCGTTCCGGGGGATGCGCAAGACCGCAACATGCTCGCCGCCGGTGCCATCGCCCGGATGCTGAAGACCGAGCCGGCGCCGTTCATGAGCAAGCGGTTCGCGCGACGGATCACCGCCGGCAATCTCGAGGACGATTTCGACCGGCTCGCCGATGTCGACTGGGTGGTCGAGGCGGTGATCGAGCGGCTCGACATCAAGCACGACCTGTACCGGCGGCTGGAGGCGGTGCTGCGCGCGGATGCCATCCTCTCGTCGAACACCTCGACACTGCCGCGCGCGCGCCTCGCCGAAGGCATGGGTGAAAGCATGCGACAGCGCTTTCTCATCACCCATTTCTTCAATCCGCCGCGTTACATGCGCCTGCTCGAGATCGTCGGCGGCGACGAGGTTCCCCCCGGTCTCGTCGAGGAGTTCCGTGCATTCGCCGAGGAGCGTCTCGGCAAGAACACGGTGCCCTGCATGGACACGCCGGGTTTCATCGCCAATCGCATCGGCACCTTCTGGATCCAGGCGGCGATCAATGGTGCGATCGATCACGGGCTCTCTGTCGAGGAAGCCGATGCGGTCATGGGACGGCCTTTCGGAATCCCCAAGACGGGCATTTTCGGGCTGATCGATCTGGTCGGCCTCGATCTCATTCCGCATGTGGACCGGAGCCTCGCCGCCGCCCTGCCGGAAGAGGACGGCTACCGGCGGATCCGCCGCGAACAGCCGCGCATCGCCGCCATGATCGAGGCCGGGCAGACGGGACGCAAGGGCGGCGGCGGCTTCTATCGCCTCAATCGTGCCGGCGGCGGCAAGGTCAAGGAGGCGATCGATCTTGCGACCGGCGAGTATGCGAAGGCGCGCAAGCCGGTGCTGGCGTCGCTGGAAGCGGCAAGGCATGGCGGTGCCGCGGCACTGCTCGCCGCGGGCGACCGCGGATCGCGCTATGCCATGCAGGTCATGGGCGCAACGCTCGCCTACAC
>JAGREZ010000314.1:3321-4668 GCA_020446285.1 Geminicoccaceae bacterium | reverse complement strand
AGCACGATCAACAATGCCCAGCAGATCGAGCGCGGCTATGAGCGGATCGACGAACGCCTGAACGCGCTCGGTGCCCGCATCATGCGCGATCCCGTGAGGAGCTGAGCGGGAAAAGCTACGGCCCCGGAGCGTCCTGCGCCGGCATCTGCGATTTCTGGAAACCGGCGGCATCGTCTGCCGCCAGATATGCCAGCTCCTCCGGCGTGCTCTGACGCCCCAGCGCCGCATTCCTGTGCGGGAAACGGCCGAAACGCTCGACGATCTCGAAATGGTGCACGGCGTATTCGAGCTTGGTGGCATCACCCAGTGCCGTGAACAATTCCACCGAACGCCTCTGGTCGTCCATAGCCTCGCTGTGCTCGAACGGCAGATAGAGAAACGCCCGGCGGCCCGGTACGAGCTCGCGGTCCATGCCTGCCCCGATGGCCGACCGGCTGACCGTCCGCGCCTTTTCATCGAATGCGAAAGCCCGGGCGGTTCCGCGGAAGATGTTGCGCGGCATCTGATCGAGCACGATGACAAGCGCCAGCGCGCCGTCAGCGGTATTCGCCCATCCATCGAGATCACCCGCAAGGGCGGATTCGAGAACCGGTGCGGCCAGATCCCGGCACGCGCCGTCGAAATCGGGCGTGGAGCTGAACCAGTAGGTTTCGTTGTGCGTACTGAACCAGAAATCCAGAATTCCTGCGGCTTCGGGATCGACGGTGGCAGTCCTGCCGGATCGGTCGGTCATGCTTTCCTCCGGTTCGTGCAAGCAACAATGCGATGTTGAAGCGGCAGCGCGGATGGATCAAGCTGCGCGCCACAGGACAGGAGAGAAAATCCCATGACCGAACCCTCTTCCATACGTCGCATCGCCGGTCCGCATCGAGGACGCTCGCGGGCGGTCGTTCATGGCGGACTCGTCTGGACGGTGGCCACATCACCGGGTGCGAGCGTCGCCGAACAGACGGCGGGGTGCCTCGCCACCATCGACGCGGCACTCAGGGAAGCCGGCACGGACAGAAGCCGCATCGTCGAGGCGGTGGTCTATCTCCCCGACATTTCAAGAAAGTCGGAGATGGACGAGGTCTGGTGCGAATGGATTCCCGACAATGGCTGGCCATGCCGCGCCTGCGTCAGTGCGTCGCTCCCCACGGGCGATCTGGTAGAAATCAAGCTCACCGCCGCCCTGCCCTGACTCGTCATGATCGCCGGATGGAAACTGCACGGAGCCAACAGATTGGCGACGAAGCAGCCGGGCGTCACGCTGGCCTCGAGCACCGAAGCGGAAACAACGGCCATGCTCATGGCCGACCCCGAGCCTGTTTCTTTCATACCGGTAGGGAGGACGTGCTGGCCCACATG
>JAGREZ010000314.1:574-3216 GCA_020446285.1 Geminicoccaceae bacterium | reverse complement strand
TAGTGCTCGGGTGCATGAACGAAGTGAATACGCCTGAGCAGGAGGAGCGGCTATCAGCAGAACTCGATGCTACCAAAGGTCAGGCTCAATCAGCGACAGCTATTCGACCTGTGAGTGACCAAGAATATTGACAAGGCGTCCGAACGGGTCGCGGACAAAGAAGCGCCTGATGCCCCAGGGCTCGTCAGTCGGACCATACTCGATTTTCAGCCCGGCTTTCTCGGCGCGCTGCTGGATTTCTTCGAGGTTGTCGACTTCGACAGAGAGATCAGGAACAGTCGTTCCAGAACCTCCTTCGCTGGCGATGCTGACCTGCGGCCTGCCATCTATCGTCGGCGCAGCAAACGTAATGATCCAGCCATGATCCATGACGGCTTCGAGGCCCAAAATGTCACAATAGAATGATCGAGCTGCATCAGGATGGGGCGCAGCGATATTGGCGACAATCCGTTTGACGGCCATGGTTCTTTCCTCGGTTTGAGAAGCATGGCGTTTTCAAAGCCAGAAAACGCAGGCCGAGCACTGGTTTGGCCAGCCCTGAAATCGGACACTACTTGCAAATCCGTAAGGCGCACACACCTGCTGCGGCAAGTCCGGCCATGCTCTCTGGTGTTTGCACGTCGAGGTCGCGTGCTTCACACGTCAGGCGAGGATACATGCCCCTGCATCGGGCTGGCGCGCAACGACGTGCATATGCAGCTGTTCGGCTGCGCCTTCAATCTGAAGACGGCACGGGAGCTGTGCAAATGAGTGATTTCGAGGGCGAATTGCGCCCGAGATCCAGCAAATGCGGAGACAATGGCGATGATTTAGGCCGAAACGGCGAATTTTGAACGGTACCAAGCGGCCGTGCTTACGAAAAATGCCTGCGTGCGCCTTCGCAACGCGGCGGTGGGGACCGCTAGGGAAATCACACCATGAAGCAGACTATCGAGGAAACGCTGTTTTCGCTACTGGCCGAAGAGGTCTCGTTCGATCCGATCGAGGATCGGCTGCGAGCGACCATCGAGGCGGTGTTCGAAGAGGAACTTGCGGACTTTCGCGGCCGCCTTCGCTATCGCCGGGGGGGGGCTCGCCGTGACCGTGCAGTTCGCCAAGTGCCCCGCAGGTCCGGAGCAAGCGGCCGCCGGCTGGTACGTTCTGCGAGGTTCAAGAATCTTCTGCACGCGTTGGAAATCCCGGAGCACCTGCCGACCGAGGTCGTTCAGAAACTGCCGTTTGACCATATGCGGCTGCATCTCGACGCGTCGTAGCCTGTCACAAGCGTCCGGCTCTCTGCTCAACCGTCCTGACGCGTTGCTCACTGTCCGGTTGCCATCGGGCATGGGCGGTTGCTAGGAGATCCCGGCACCGGTCGAAACTGTGCCGGTGTTCCGCGAAAACCTTGCCGGGATTCCTGCCTTGATCGAGCGCTACAGCCGGCCCGAGATGGCCGCCATCTTCTCCGACGAGAGCAAGCTCGGCATCTGGCTCGATGTCGAACTCATGGTGGCCGAGGCCATGGCCGAGCTGGGCCAGCTCCCCGCCGATGAGGTGGCGGGCCTGCGCGAGACGGCCGATGCCGGGCGCGAACGGATCATCGATCCCGCGCGGATCGCGGAAATCGAGGCCACCACCCGTCACGACGTGATCGCCTTTCTGACACATGTCGAGGAAGTCTGCGGCACCGGTGCGCGGCACCTGCATCTCGGCATGACCTCCTCCGACCTGCTCGACACCACGCTCGCCATCCAGCTCCAGCGCGCCGGCGCGCTGATCCACGCCGGTCTCGAAGCCCTGCTCACGGTGCTCGAGCGCCGCGCGCGCGAACACGCGATGACACTCACCATCGGCCGCAGTCATGCGATCCATGCCGAGCCCGTGACCTTCGGCCTCAAGCTGGCCACATATTTCGCCGAATTCGACCGGCAGAAGGCGCGTTTCGAGGCGGCGATGGAGGATGTCGCAACCTGCGCGATCTCCGGCGCGGTCGGCACATTCGCCAATATCGACCCCAGGGTCGAGGCCATGGTCGCAAGACGCCTCGGCCTTCGCCCGGAGCCGGTCTCGACCCAGATCATCCCCCGCGACCGACATGCCGCATTCGCCTGCGCGCTCGCCCAGATCGCCGGCTCCATCGAGCGGCTGGCGGTGGAGGTCCGGCACCTGCAGCGTACCGAACTGCGCGAGGCCGAGGAGTTCTTCCACAAGGGGCAGAAGGGCAGTTCGGCGATGCCGCACAAGCGCAATCCGGTGCTGTCCGAAAACCTCACCGGCCTTGCCCGCATGATCCGTGCGGCCGCCCTGCCCGCGCTGGAGAATGTTGCGCTCTGGCACGAGCGCGACATCTCCCACAGCTCGGTCGAACGGGTGATGTTCCCCGACAGCTGCATCCTCACCGACTTCGCCCTCGCCCGCCTCACCGGCATGATGGACAGGCTCACCGTCTATCCCGAGCGCATGAAGCGCAATCTGGAGAGTACCTTCGGCCTGCACAATTCCCAGCGCGTGCTGCTCGCACTCACCCGTTCCGGGCTGCCGCGACAGGAAGCCTATGTCATCGTGCAGCAATCGGCCATGCAGGCCTGGCAGGAGGAGCGCCCGCTTCTCGAACTGCTTCTCGAAAATGCCGATCTGGTCGGGCGGCTGGGCGAGGAGCATCT
>JAGREZ010000314.1:0-502 GCA_020446285.1 Geminicoccaceae bacterium | reverse complement strand
GGAGGATCAGGAGGATCAGGAGGATTAGGACCATGTCCTGCTGTCGCAAGCGTTCGGCATGGCTTGCCGTGCTGCTGCTCGTCCCGATCCTCGCATCTACCGCGGCGAATGCGCTCGCCGGCACGCTCGTCGAGGGCGCCATCGAGGGCGTGCCGGTGCGCTTCGAGATGGGCAGCGATCGCGCCCGGGTTCTCGCGAACATCGCGGGAAAGCGTCATCTGATCGATCTCGACCACGATCACGTCTTCGAACTCGACCGGGCGGTGCCGCTCCGGATCCGGGCGGGCCTGCATGACGATGGCGCCACGATCGCACCCTACAGGCTCACCGAGTGGAGCCCCGGCCCTCCCGTCGGCGGCCACGGGAGCCATTACAATGTCCTGCAACTCGACGAGCTCATCTGCGGCGAAGTGCTCGCAAGCCGCTGGATGCTGGAATTTCTCGGACCGGTGATCCGCTCGGTTGAACTGATGCAGCGTCTGGTTCCCGAGATCCGCCCGCG
>JAGREZ010000313.1 GCA_020446285.1 Geminicoccaceae bacterium | reverse complement strand
TCGGTGCAGGCAAGCACGAGGCGGACACCGGCATGCGCCGCGGCGGCACTGGTGCGGACCGAGCGGATACGACCATGCGCCACATCGCTTCGCACGAATATCGCATGTCCCTTCCCGTCCGCAACGAAATCACTACTGTAGGAGCCCTTGCCGCGCACCAGGCGGTCGTCTTCCAGCCTGGGCAGGGGCTGACCGATCATCCCGGTCATTGCGGGCGCTGACGACATGCGGAATCCTTCTCGGCGATGGTCAAATGGGCAGATTCCATGCCGTAGTAGACCATATTTGTTTGCGTTTCACCAATGGTCTTTGGCATACCAGATACAAGCCAAGGCGAGGGAGAGCAGAATGCCGAGTGTCACCGTCCACAAAGGTGCCGACCGCAAGGTTCATCCGGGCTCCGGCCGTCGCAAGGCTCCCCCCGTGGGCAAGGGCCGGCAGCTCGAGGACAGCGCGCTCGTCGAGGTCGCCAACCTGCTCGGCAACCGCTCGCGCCAGCGCGATCTCCTGATCGAGCATCTGCACCTTCTGCAGGACCGCTTCCGCGGTCTCCACGCCCGCCACCTCCAGGCCCTCGCCGAACTGATGCGACTGCCCATGGCGGAGGTGTTCGAGGTCGCCTCGTTCTATGCCCATTTCGACATCATCATGGATGGCGAGCCCGAACCGGCCGAAATCACGATCCGTGTCTGCGACAGCCTGAGTTGCGCCATGAAGGGCGCCGCGAAATTGCATGAGCAACTGGCAAGGAAGGCTGACGGAGCGACATTGCGGGTCGTCCGGGCCCCCTGCATGGGGCGCTGTGACACCGCACCGGTGGCCGAGGTGGGCCATGCGTTCGTCGATTCCGCCACGGCCGACACGGTGCTCGAGGCCGCACGCGCGGGCCACACCCATCCGCAGATCGACAGCTATTCCGATCTCGAGGATTATCGCGAGAAAGGCGGCTATGCGCTGCTCGACGCCTGCCGTGCCGGCGAACGGGATGCGGAGGCGATCGTTGCCGAACTGAAGAACTCCGGTCTGCGCGGGCTCGGCGGTGCCGGCTTTTCCACCGGTCTCAAATGGGAGATCGTCCGCAGGCAGGCGAAGCCCCGGGTCATGGCGGTCAATGGCGATGAAGGCGAGCCGGGAACGTTCAAGGATCGCTACTATCTCGAACGCGATCCTCACCGTTTTCTGGAGGGCATGCTGATCGCCGCCTGGGCCTGCGACATCGAGGATGTCTGGATCTATATCCGTGACGAATATCCGGCGGTGATCGAGATCCTCCGGCGCGAAATCGCGGCACTCGCCGCCGCCGGGATGACGGATCGCGTGAACCTGCATCTGCGCCGGGGTGCCGGCGCCTATATCTGCGGCGAAGAGAGTGCCATGATGGAGAGCATCGAGGGCAAGCGCGGCCTGCCCCGGCACAAGCCCCCCTTTCCGACGGAAGTCGGGCTCTTCGGCAAGCCGACGCTGGCGCACAATG
The DNA here is from genome assembly GCA_020446285.1 of Geminicoccaceae bacterium. Lineage (GTDB taxonomy): Bacteria > Pseudomonadota > Alphaproteobacteria > Geminicoccales > Geminicoccaceae > JAGREO01. The sequence continues at coordinate 1,074 of JAGREZ010000313.1, read as the reverse complement.
TCGAAACCCTCTTCTGGGTGCGCGACATCGTCGAGAAGGGTGCGGACTGGTTCGCCGGGCACGGGCGCAACGGCCGCAAGGGGCTTCGCTCCTTTTCCGTTTCGGGCCGGGTGAAGGAACCCGGCGTCAAGCTCGCGCCGGCGGGCATCACCATCCGCGAGCTCATCGACGAATATTGCGGCGGCATGGAAGAAGGTCACGGCTTCAAGGCCTATCTGCCGGGTGGTGCGTCCGGCGGCATCCTGCCGGCTGCCATGGATAACATTCCTCTCGACTTCGACACACTCCAGGCGCATCGCTGCTTCATCGGATCCGCGGCGGTGGTCGTGCTTTCGGATGCGGACGACATGCGCGATGTCGCTCTCAACCTGATGCGTTTTTTCGAGGACGAGAGCTGCGGACAGTGCACACCCTGCCGTGCCGGCACGGAAAAGGCCGTTCGTCTGATGGAAAAACCTCACTGGGACATTCCTCTGCTCGAAGAGCTGTCCAGGGTGATGATGGATGCCTCGATCTGCGGCCTCGGGCAGGCCGCACCCAATCCGGTTCTTTCCGTCATCAGGCATTTTCGCGACGAGATCGCCGCGGGAGACCCGTCATGAGCATCACCTTCACTCTCGATGGCCGCGAGGTTCTGGCCGAGGCCGGCGAAAGCATCTGGCAGGTGGCGCGCCGCGAGGGAATAGAGATCCCGCACCTCTGCTACAGCCCCGAACCCGGCTATCGCGCCGATGGCAATTGCCGCGTGTGCATGGTGGAGATCGAGGGCGAGCGTACGCTGGCTGCATCCTGCATCCGCAAACCCGCCGATGGCATGAAGGTCATCACGCAGAACGAACGGGCGAAAAAGGCCCGTTCGATGGTGATGGAACTTCTCGTCGCCGATCAGCCGGCCCGCGCCGACAGCCCCGACCCGGACAGCCGCTTCTGGCAGTGGGCGGATGCGGTCAATGTCGAACACAGCCGGTTCGAGGCCGGCACGCGCATCGCGCGCGACATCAGCCATGTCGCCATGGCCGTCAGTCTCGATGCCTGCATCCATTGCGGGCTCTGCGTGCGTGCATGCCGCGAGGT
>JAGREZ010000312.1 GCA_020446285.1 Geminicoccaceae bacterium | reverse complement strand
AGCTGCCTTGCCTGGGACAGCGAGACCGGCGAACCGGCGGGGCCGGTCATCGTCTGGCAGGACGACCGGACGACCGATATCGTGCGCCGGCTCGATGCCGAGGGTCTCGCCCCCCTCGTCATGAAACGCGCGGGCCTGCCGCTCGACCCCTATTTCTCCGCCTCCAAGCTCGCCTGGATCCTGCGCGAGAACCCCCGCGCGCGCGAACTGCATACAGCCGGGCGATTGCGGCTCGGCACCACCGACGCCTTCTTTCTCGACCGTCTCTGCGGCCGTTTCGTCACGGACGTTTCCACCGCCTCGCGCACCTCGCTCATGAGCATCGACAATTGCACCTGGGATGCCGGGCTCTGCCGCGCCTTCGGCGTACCGATCGAATGCCTGCCCGAAATCACCGCCACCACCGGCATCTTCGGCATGCTTGCCTGCGGCAGCCGCGACATCCCGCTTTCGGCCAGCATCACCGACCAGCAGGCGGCCCTCCACGGTCATGGCTGCCGGCGGCCCGGCGACGTCAAGATCACCTTTGGTACCGGTGCATTCGCGCTCGCGATCGATGACAGACTTGGCCTTCACGACACCGGCGGCGCACTGCCGACAGTCGCGTGGCGCAAGGCCGGCGAAGACACGGTCCATGCCCTCGACGGCGGCGTCTACTGCGCGTCATCGGCGGTCAACTGGGCTCGGGGCCTTGGTCTTTTCTCATCCCTCGACGAGATCTCCGCATTCGATCGTCCGCCGGCCTGCACCCGCGGTCTGACCTTCGTTCCCGCACTCGCCGGCCTCGCATGTCCGCACTGGGATCGACAGGCCCGCGGCACATGGCTCGGACTGGCACTCGATACCGGGCGTATGGACATGATGCAGGCATTGCTCGAAGGCATCGCCTTTCGTGCCGCCGAAGTCCTCGAAACCCTTTCGAGGCATACTGCGTTGAACGAACCGGTCTCCATTGACGGCGGCATGACCGCCAATTCCTGGTTTTCCCAGTTCCTCGCCGACTCGCTCGAACGCGAAATCCTCGTCTCCGCCCAGGCGGAACTGACGGCGCTTGGCGTGGCCACACTCGCCGCCGAAGGTGCCGGCCATGTGCTGACAGCACCGCTCGAGGGCCGGTGTCTCGCACCGCGACCGCTTCCCGACGGCGCCCGCGAACTGTTCGAACGGGCAAGGGAAGCCAGTGCCGGGTATGGTGAACTGGCGGGCAGGCTGAAGCGGAACGGATCAACGCGCGCCGCTGAAAATTGCGTGGACAGTGTAATACACACATTATAGATTATTTGCAGATAAGAACGGGCCTTTTCATGAATGGAATCGAGCCCGTTTCGAACGGTCAGCGACAAAACTACACGGATTTCAATCGTGTGGAACAAGAGTCTGATCGCAGTCGGTTCGGGCGGAACGGACTGGGGATCGGGAGCATGTGCCGCCGGTTTCGCGGCATGGTTCCCGAATTCTCCCTCTTCCCTGCAGTCTTGAGCGAACCAGCCCGGAACCGGTATGGTCTCCGCACGACATGCAGAGAACGACACAGGGAGGACAGCATGACTGCCGAAGCCAGGCTCTACACATTGTCGCACATGCCGCAGGACGAGCCGATGGCGGGGATCGCGCGGCGGCGGATCATGGGGGAGAAGGCCATGGTCAGCGAGGTGCAGCTCGACAAGGGCTGCGAGGTTCCGTGGCATGAGCATCCCAACGAGCAATTCGTGATCCTGCTCGAAGGGCGGTTGCAGTTCGATGTGGCGAAGCCCGATGGCGGACGCGAGCGGCATGTGATGGCACCGGGCGACATGCTGCATCTGCCGGGCGATGTCGCCCATGGCGGGGTGGCGCTCGAGAATTGCCGTGTGCTCGACATCTTCAGTCCTCCCACCGAACATGCCGGAATCGACCGTCCGGGCGGATCGTGACACGACATAACAGACTGCGGTGAATTGCCGTCGCGGGACAGACCGCGATTGTGCGGGGGCGTAACCGATCCTAGATTTCATGGTCATGACGGGATCGGTCGCGAGGGTTTCAGGGTGAGGAGCGTGTGCGAGGGCCAGGGGCCGAGCGCGCCGGCATCGCAATGGCTTGCCGCGTTGCTGTCGCTGTTGCTCGCCCTGCAGGCGTTTCCATCCTCGCCATCCGGCGGTCATTCATCCGGCAAGGACGACAGCGCATTCGGTGAAAACTGGATCTGTACGGCCGACGGTCTGGTCCTGCTGGGCGAGGATGGCGACAGGGAACGGACGCCTTCCGGCGATCACACGGGATGCGCCTGCTGCAAGCTCTCGCATTGCGGCAGCCTGTCCTTTCTGCCGACAAAGCCCGGCATCCCCGTTCGTCATTCCATCGTCACCGCCATGCCGGCGCCGGTGTCGGTCGATCCGGCCGGACCCGAGCGGTTTTTCCGTATACGACAAGCAAGAGCACCACCCGTCACACGCATGAGCTGAAACATCTACATCCTCATGGAATCCAGACGGGAAAATCATCATGAATCGTTTGCTGTATACAGCGATGCTGGCCGGGTTTGTCGCCTTCTCTCCGCTCGCCGACGCGATCGGCGCGGAGGAAAACTCCTACACTCTCGGCAATCTTGTCATTGAAGGGCCGTGGAGCCGGGAAACAGCCAGTTCGGCGCGAAACGGCGCCGGTTTTCTGAGCATAGAGAACCAGGGCAGTGAAGATGATCGCCTGGTCGCGGCCTCGAGCAGTGCCGCCGGCCATGTCGAATTGCACACTCATCTCATGGATGGCGGCGTGATGCGCATGCGTCAGGTGGAAGCCATCGAGGTCCCTGCCGGTGAGACGGTCACACTGCAGCCGGGTGGCCTGCATCTGATGCTCATGGATCTGCCCGAACCATTGGTCGAGGGTCAGGAAATCAGGATCGAACTCGTGTTCGAGAAATCGGGCACGACCGAAATCTCCATGCCCGTCGCCAATATCGCTGCCGACTCCGGTGGTCACGGCAAGGGACATGGCATGAACAAGTCCAAACAGTAGGGCCGGTTTCCTGCATAGCTCCCGTCCGGATGATCCCATCCGGGCGGGAGCCGCCTCGGCACGCATGGAGCGTTACAAAGTTTTGTGTTGTTTTCGGGCGATGAAAGGAATCCCGCTTCGATGCTGCTCGCGACCTTCGCTCTTGTCAGCCTGCTCCTGCACGGGGCGATCTTCGGTTTCTTCTATGCCTGGGTCTGTTCGACCATGTGGGGTCTGGACACGCTCGATCCGTCAGTGGCCATCGAGGCCATGCGAGGCATGAACGCTTCCGTTCGCAATCCGGTGTTCGCACCGGCTTTTTTTGCAACACCCTTCGTTTCGCTGTTGACAGCCATGCTTGCCTGGAGATCCGCGGAAACAGGTGCTGCCATTGCCTTCGCCCTCGCCGGCATCATCTATCTCGTCGGAGGAATGCTGCTGACGATGGCCGTCAATGTGCCGATGAACCGCGAACTCGCCTCCCTCCATCTGCCAGCGGATCCGGCGGAACTGGCGCGAATCTGGAACGACTACTCCGCTCCCTGGCAGTTCTGGAACCAGATACGCACCGTTGCCTCGGGAACGGCACTGTTCCTTTGCGGCGCGGGTCTCATCATCATGCAATCGCCCGGGGCTCGCGGCTGAGACTGAAACATTGCCATTGCCGTTCACGAAGTGGAGACACCCGGATGCCGGATCGGCTGTGGTCCGGACCGGAACGAATCCTATTCGACGAGCACCTTTTCATCCGCCCTCGCCTGCAGAAGCGGCTCGCCGAGCTCATAGGCGATCCGGTACTTGTTGACATTCGCTACATATCTCACGGTTTCCAGACCGACATCGCGCGCGGCAGCGCGTTCGACATTGAAGAACCACTCGTCGGGATTGAGGCCGAGTTCGCTGCTCGTGGCCTGCCTGAGCTCGGAAAGCCGCCTTGGACCGGCATTGTAGGCGGCAAGGGCCAGATTGACCGCATGCCGGTAGGCGATGCCTTCGCTTTCATACTGTTCGACGAGACGTGCAAGATAGCGAACGCCGGCGGCGATCTGGTTGTCCGGACTGTCCAGATTGTCGATACCGAGTTCCCTTGCCGTTTCAGGCAGCACCTGCATGAGCCCGCGCGCTCCCGCCGCACTTACCGCCGACGGATCGAAACCGCTCTCCTGAAAGGCGACAGCGGCAACGAGGCGCCAGTCGAGACCGCTGCTCTCGGCATATTTGCTGAACAGCGGCCGATAACGGCTCACTTCGGTGATCGCCTCGGGACCAAGCGGATTTTCGATCCATCGTGTATCGGCGAAATAGCGCCGGAACAGGACATTGCCGAGAAGCGAACCCTCTGCCGCCTCCCCGAGAAAGCGGTTGATCTCGTCGACCATGCGCTCACTCAACGAGGCTCC
>JAGREZ010000311.1:2620-2769 GCA_020446285.1 Geminicoccaceae bacterium | reverse complement strand
TCGCGCGTCCGCCGCTCACGATGCCCTTCCGCCTCTTCCTGAACACGCTCGCGCGCAGGATTTGAGGGCGGCCCCCTCGATCTCGCGAAACGGCGGGATCGTCCCGCCGGCACGCCGTCTCTTTCGGCAGACGGATACCCGGCTTTTCT
>JAGREZ010000311.1:0-2481 GCA_020446285.1 Geminicoccaceae bacterium | reverse complement strand
CGAAGTGAATGCGCCTGAGCACGAGGGGAGGAAACCATGACAACGAAACCGCTTTCCGGCAAGGTGGCGCTGGTGACGGGCGGCGCACGCGGCATCGGACGGGCGACGGCCGAAGCGCTGGCCGATATGGGCGCCGATATCGCGATTGTGGACATTCACGGCGGGGAGGCGGCATCGACGGCTGCGGCGATCGCCGCGGCGTCGGGTGTGCGTGCGGCCGGTGCTGAAGCGAATGTCGCCGATGAAGCTGCATGCAGCACGGCACATGCCCGACTTGCCGGCGAACTCGGAGATATCGGCATACTGGTCAACAATGCCGGAATCATGCCGCAGGCGGTCGAGCCGCATCACGAACAGCCCTTGTCGAACTTCAACGAGATGCTTGCAATCCATATCGGTGGTGCCGCCCATTTCTCGCATCTCTGCATTCCGGCGATGCGCAAGGCGGGCTTCGGGCGGATCGTCAACCTGTCGTCGGTTCTGGGAATTCTCGGCCTGCCCAACCGGCTCGGCTACACTGTCGCCAAGACCGGCATGAAGGGGCTGACACGGGGACTGGCGGTCGAGAACGCCCGTCATGGCATTACCGTCAACGCCGTGGCTCCGGGCTATATCCTGACCGATGTGCTCCGTGATCGGGTCGAGCGCGGCCGGCTCGACTATCATCTCTACGCAGAACGGACGCCCGTCGGCCGCTGGGGCCGGCCCGAAGAGATTGCCCGCGTGATCGCCTTCCTTGCCCATCCCGGATCCGGTTTCATAACCGGTGTGGTCTGGCCGGTGGATGGCGGTTACACGATGCGCGGCGATCCGGGCGAGGATATCGGTCCATGCGATGCGTGACGGCCGTGCCGGTGTCGAATTGTCGCCGCGACGCCGGCGGGTCTTGTCCACCGCGGTATCGCCACCGCAAACTGGAACGCAAATCCGGGGAGCGGTGATCCTTGGGGACGGCAGAAGCTGCCGGACAGGCGAAAAGGGGAGAGGTTCAAATGGCCAGCGAGTGGTTGATCGGCATCCTGGATGCCATTGCGCTCAATCTGGGACAGCGACGGGATGAACTGGACAAGCTGGACGAGGCCGTCGGCGATGGCCGCCTCGGTGGCGATCTGCTCTCGTGCATCGAGGCGATCGAGGCGGAGGCGGCCGACATCGGATCCCTTTCGCCACCCGCCGCGATCCGCCGGATGGCGGCATTGCTGCGGGAGAACACGACGACGGAGGCACCCCGTTTCCTTGCGGTCGTGCTCGACGGCATGGCGGAACCGGCGGGCGACGACCGCCCGACACCCTCCGGCGTCGCCCTCATGCTCGAAGGCGGCGTTGGCGCGCTCGAGCGGACCGGCGAGGTCGAACTCGGCATGAAGTCCATGTACGATGTCCTGCAGCCACTCTCGAAAGGTCTCTCCGCAGCCGTTTGCGGCGGTCACGATGACGGGCTGGACAATCTCGCGATCTCGATTTGTGCGCATACCATGCACCGCACGCGGGACATGCCGGCAAGACGCAGGAACGTGGATTTCGCCGATGATGCCGGCCTCGGGCACATGGATCCCGGTGCGTGCGCGGTGGCGCTGATCGTCGGAGCGATCGTCGGCGAGGTCGCCCGCTTCAACGAAGCCTGAATATCAGGGATTGTTCAGACGGGCCGGGATTGTTCAGACGGGCGCGTCGATGTGAACCCGGACCCGGCGCCAGTTGAAGGCCGGATCGATGCCGACGCGCTTTCTGAGCCGTCCGACCTGTTCATGGACCAGATGCCGGATTCCGCGGTGAAAGAGGAGGCGGTTCGGCAGTTCACCACGCTCGATGTCTTCCATGACGAGACTGTAGACATCCGCCTCTGGCAGTGAACGTGCCTCGGTGCGGATGTCGACCAGCCAACGCCCGTGCGCCGCATTGATTCGATCGCCCAGGGTGCGGATGATTCCGGCTGCGACCTCGTTTTCAATGAATTCGCGCGGAAGGATGATCTTCGCCCGCCAATCGACGACCAGCGGCAGCTCGTAACCGCAAATGTCGCCGAATGCGAGGCTCTGCCCAAGCAGAAGGACACGCCGTCGGCCGTTCTCGTGTTCCGACACGAAGTCGAAGGGCCCGACATCGGGAAGGCCCGAACGGAACGACTTGAGACTGTCGGCTGGTGTCAGTTCATATCTCATCATCACCCGGCCAGGGTAGCAGGCTGCTGTTAATGGCGGGTAAATGCGGTTCTTCTTCGCTGCTCCGTCGCAGGGATCCGTGAAGCCGGCCGGGCCGCGATCATCCGGGAAGGTGCGTTGCCTTGCGTGAAGACCGGTGCCACCCGGACCTTCGCTTCGTTCAGGGTCCGTTCGAGATAGCCACGTTCGAAACCGGCGAATGTCTCCAGAAGCCCGATATAGACCCGAACAAATTCCGGCCCGTGCGCATCGGCGGCGAGACCGTGCGCGCATTCATGCAGGACGACCGCCTTCGTCCGTGCCCAGCGCGGCAGCTTGA
>JAGREZ010000310.1 GCA_020446285.1 Geminicoccaceae bacterium | reverse complement strand
GCTCATGATGCAATTCCGAACCAAGGCTGGGGTCGACAATGAGCGAAATCGCGGTTCTGGACCATGACCGTTTCGAGGAAGTGAGTGGTGGCGATCGCGAGCTCGAGCGGGAACTTGCCGAACTCTATCTGAAAACGGCGGGAAAATACCTGGCAGAGATGGTCACCATACTGGAACGGGACGGAGACTGGTCCGGTCCAGCGCATGCCCTCAAGGGCGCCAGTGCCAATCTGGGCATCTCCGAAATGCACGAGCTCGCGCGAAAGGCCGAATACTCGGAACCCGACACGACCCTTGTCAGCCAGATGCAAACCGGCCTCGAACGTGTCCGCGCGCTGTTTGCCGAACGTGATGGAGCCCCGCACGCCGTTTGATCCTCCTCCTTTCATTTGCAAGCGCTTCGATTGACGTTGACGTTGTGTCACAACCCGATGCAAATGACCGCCGACAGCTTAGAAAACCCTTGATTCGCGGGTTGTTTTCGCCTGATATCCGGCTCGTTCCGAGGGGCTTCCCAGGCGATTCGAGGGTTTTTGCCCGAAGCTTCTGGTCGTCACCGCCCTGCCATGTTGGAAGATCGAAGGAAGTTCACAATGCGGAAGCACGCGAAACTTGGGGTCGCAGGAGCGCTCTTGGTCGCCATGGCCGGGTGTGCCGAGGTGAACCCGGACCTGATGGACGACTACGATCTCTACACATGGGATCTCGAAGCCGCGCGCACCATGGCTCCGCAAGGATCGGGCTTCTCCGAAGGGCTTCGCAGGGGATATCTCGAACTCTATGACGACGAGACCGCCAGCGGTGACTGGTCGGACCCGGGTCACTTCGCGCGCAAGGCCGTGCAGTCGGCGCGCGCCCTCAATGTCCAGCCGGACCAGGTAGCACTTCGCAGCCTGTCTCCCGAACATGTCGATGAACTCACCGCCGGTCGTGCCCGTCTGATCTCTTCGTTCGCCGAGCATGCAAGACGCAAGGCTCCCTTTGCCGCCGCTCGTGCGCAGGTAGCCTTCGATTGCTGGCTGGAGCAGCAGGAGGAAAACGATCTCGAAGGCATCGCCCGCTGCAAGGCCGAGTTCGAGACGGCGATGGCCGAGGTCGAGGACGCCCTTTCGAGCGATATCGACAATGTCTATGTCATCTTCTTCGCCTGGGACAAGGCGGAGATCACGCCGGTTGCCGAGAAGATCCTCGACGATGTCATGGATGACGTCGAAGGCGGCGAGATCGTGCGCATCCTGCTTGCCGGTCACACCGACACATCCGGCACCGCGAATTACAACATGGCGCTCTCGCAGCGCCGCGCCGCAACGGTCGCAGGTGCCCTCGAGGGCCGTGGCGTCGCCGCCGACATGATCGATGTGGAGTGGTTCGGCGAGACGCAGCCGCGCGTCGAGACCGGCGACAATGTTCGCGAGCCGCAGAACCGCCGTGTCGAGATCCGCTTTGCCGGTGAGTGATCGAGCCTGAAACATCACAACCGGCCCCCGCGGAACAGGATTTCCCGCGGGGGCCGGCGATGAGGCATTCCGCGCTACAGGACAAACAAAAGGCCCCACGACAGCGGGGCCTTTGTTCGTTTCCGGGCAACAGGAAATCGCGAGAAACGCGCAAGCGGATTTCGCTGTCGTTCTTAACTTCCTGTTAGCAACCCTCTGATATCTTTCAGTTCAGCAGAGACGTTCCGGTACATCGGAATGCGATGTGCCCGCGGATCTGCTGTCCTCCCTGACGTTGTGATGCCTCCCTGTTGACTGGGCCATCGAGAAAATCGATGGCCCTCTTTTTTACTGGCTCAGCCAGATGATCCGGGCAAGCCAAGCCACTCGCCGCGTCTCCACCACGATTTCCTCGCCGACATGGCTCACAGGCATGATCGTGACCTTCTGTGTCGTTCTGCGGACAAGCGAACCGACAATCATCTCACCGTCGCGCAAACGGGCAAGAATGCGATCGCCACGCCGGATCCCGCTCGAAGGCGAAACCACGATGAGATCACCGGTCTTGTGCGTCGGCGGAGCGATATCGCGATCGAGTTCGACGATATAGGCGTTCGAGTCCTCGATCAGCGGAAAATCCATC
>JAGREZ010000309.1 GCA_020446285.1 Geminicoccaceae bacterium | reverse complement strand
GGTGACCGAGCGCGCGTTCGACGATTTCGCCGCCGGCGGAACCGACCGCGAAGCCAATCGCCGCATTCTCGGCCTGTCCTGAGGGAGGAGCATCATGGCACGTCTGAAACTCGGCATGGTCGGCGGCGGGCGCGATGCCTTCATCGGCGGCGTTCACCGCATCGCCTCGCGCATCGACGACCATTACGAACTGGTGGCGGGTTGCTTCTCCTCGTCGGCCGAGAAGTCGAAGGCATCGGCGGCCGATCTCGGCGTCGCTCCCGAACGCGCCTACGGTTCCTTCGACGAGATGGCGCGAAGCGAGGCCGCCCGCGATGACGGGATCGATGCGGTCGCCATCGTCACCCCCAACCATGTGCACTATCCCGCCGCCAAGGCCTTTCTCGAGGCGGGCATTCATGTCATCTGCGACAAGCCCATGACGACCTCTGTCGAGGATGCCGAGGCGCTGGCGCGGCTGGTGGAGAAATCCGGACGGGTGTTCGTCCTGACCCACAATTATACCGGCTACCCCATGGTCCGGCAGGCGCGGGAGATGGTGCGGGCCGGCGAGCTCGGCCGGATCCGGGTGGTGCAGGCGGAATATCCGCAGGACTGGCTCTCGACCAAACTCGAGGAAACCGGGCAGAAACAGGCCGGCTGGCGGACCGACCCGGAACGCTCCGGTCCGGCAGGTTGCACCGGCGATATCGGCACCCATGCCTACAATCTGGCGCGTTTCGTCACCGGGCTCGAACTCGACCAGCTCTGCGCCGATCTCGACACCTTCGTCGAGGGCCGAGCACTTGACGACAATGCGCAGATGCTCCTGCGCTTCAAGGGTGGCGCGCGTGGCATGCTCTGGGCGAGCCAGGTCGCGCCTGGCAATGAGAACGCACTTCGCCTTCGCGTCTATGGCGAGAAGGGCGGACTCTCCTGGGCGCAGGAGGATCCGAACTATCTCCACGTCACCATGCTCGGCGAACCGCCAAGGCTCGTCACCCGTGGCGGCAACGGCTCGGGGCCTGTGGCCGGCCGGGTCAGCCGCGTGCCGGGCGGGCATCCCGAAGGCTATCTCGAGGGCTTCGCCAACATCTACAGCGATGCCGCCGAACTCATCCGGGCGGCAGGTGAGGGGCGCGAACCCGATCCGGCGGCAACGGGGGTGCCGACCGTCGCCGACGGTGTCGATGGTGTGCGCTTCATCGCCGCCGCGGTGACATCGAGCCTCGAGGGAGGATCCTGGGTCCGGCCATAGGCGACGCATGGACGAAATGTCGGGGGGATGACCGGGAAAGGGCGGGCGTCAGGAGCGAGGAGCCATGGGCAAGCGGGTACTGGTCGTCGATGACGAACCGAATATCGTCACGTCCCTCGAATTTCTCATGAAGAAGGCGGGATTCGAGGTCGAGGTGGCGCGTGATGGAGCCGAGGCGCTGGAAGCGCTCGGGCGCACGCCGCCGGATCTCATGCTGCTCGATGTCATGATGCCGGAATTCGACGGCTATGAGGTCTGCGCACGCATTCGCGAGGATCCGGCCTGGGCGGGTACGAAGATCGTCATGCTCACCGCGCGGGGACGCGAGGGTGAGCGGGAGCGGGGGCTGGATCTCGGTGCGGATGCCTATGTGACCAAGCCCTTCTCGACCCGCGAACTCGTGCAGCAGGTCAAAGAGATGCTCGGCGTGGGTTGAGGGGATGCAGCGCAAGGGCCCGAGCTGGCGGACGCGCAGGATGATGGTGCTGGCGATCCTCGCGGTCGCGCTGTTCAGCTATCCGCTGCTGGCCATCATCGACGGCATCGCGAGGGCGCATGGCCACTGGTGGCTGCCGGTCTACATGTTCACGGCCTGGGCGCTGATCATCCTGCTCATCGGATGGACGATGTCGCACCGGCAGGATCGCGCCTGATGCTTCCGGTCTGGCTCGTCGCGGTGGCCTCGTTCATCTATCTGGGCACCCTGTTCGCGGTTGCGTCCTTCGGCGACCGGCGGGCGGATGCGGGCCGCAGCGTCATCGGCAACCCGGTCGTGTACACGCTGAGCCTTGCCGTCTATTGCTCGGCATGGACCTATTACGGCAGTGTCGGCGTGGCGGCGACGACCGGGCTCGCCTTCCTGCCGATCTATCTCGGCCCCACGCTCGCGGCCCTGCTGTTTCCCTTCCTGCTGCTCAAGGTGCTGCGGATCACCAAGACCTACGGCATCACCTCCATCGCCGACTTCCTCGCCGCCCGCTACGGCAAGAGCGGGCTCGTCGGCGGCCTCGTGACGGTGGTGGCGGCGGTGGGCGGCATTCCCTACATCTCGCTGCAGCTCAAGGCGGTGGCGGCGAGCGTGACCGTGGTCATGGGCGATGCGACGCCGTTCGCGCCGGCCTTCAGTCTCGGTGCCGACACAGCACTCACCGTGACCCTCGTTCTCGCCATCTTCGCGATCTTCTTCGGCGCACGGCATGTCGACGTCACCGAAACCCATCAGGGCATGGTGCTGGCGATCGCCTTCGAGAGCGTCGTCAAGCTGCTCGCCTTCGTCGTCGCCGGCAGTTTCATCACTTACGGGATCTTCGACGGTTTCGGCGATATCGCCGGACGGGCGATGGCCGACGAGCGCGTGCGCGAACTCTTCACCATGTCCGGCACCGGTCTCAGCTATATCGACTGGTTCCTTTTGACCATGCTCTCGGGGATGATGATGCTGGTGCTGCCGCGGCAGTTCCAGGTGGCGGTGCTCGAGAATGTCGACGAGAATCACCTGCGAACGGCGAGCTGGCTGTTTCCGGCATATCTCCTCGTCATCAACGTCTTCGTCATGCCGGTGGCACTCGCCGGACTGCTTCTGGATGGCGGCGAGGAGGGCGTCAATGCGGCGGATCTCCTGATCCTGCGCCTGCCCATGGATGCGGGGCAGGAGATTCTCGCACTCGTCACCTATCTCGGCGGGTTGTCGGCGGCGACGGCCATGGTGATCGTCGCCACGGTGGCGCTCAGCACCATGGTTTCCAACGATCTCGTCCTGCCGGTGCTTCTGCGTCGCGGCGGCCGCCATCGTGGCAGTCACGGCGATGCGGGCGAGCGGCCGGCACTGACCGGTCTCATTCTCAACATCCGCCGTGCGACCATCCTCGTCCTGCTGATGGCGGGCTATCTCTTCTTCAAGCATGTCAGCGGCGGGCTGGGGCTTGCCAGTACCGGGCTCATCGCCTTTGCCGCGGTCGCCCAGTTCGCGCCGGCGATCATCGCGGCGATCTACTGGCGGGATGCCAACCGCACGGGTGCCGTACTGGGAATCTCCGGCGGTTTCCTGATCTGGCTCTATACGCTCATCTGCCCGATGCTGGCGCGCGCGGGTGCCATCGATGACGGGTTTCTCGTCGAGGGCCTCTTCGGGGTGGGCATGCTTCGCCCCGAAGCGCTGTTTGCGCTGGAGGGACTGAACCCGGTCAGTCACGCGCTGGTCTGGAGCCTTTCGCTCAACCTTCTCCTGCTCGTGACCGCATCGCTGCTCGGGCGGCAGGACAATATCGAGCGGGTGCAGGCACTGATGTTCGTCGAGGTCGAATCGAGCCACGAGACCGCGAGACTCTGGCACGGCCAGGCGCGGGTCGGCGATCTGTGCGATCTGATGATCCGTTTCATCGGGCCGGGCGGTGTCAACCGGGTGCTCGACATCGACGGGCAGAGACGCGGGAGGAGGCTCGGTGCGAGGGATACGGCCGATGCCGAATTCGTGCTGCTGGTGGAACGGCAGCTGGCACGGGTGATCGGCTCGTCATCGGCGCGGGTGATGGTCGCCTCGGTCGTCGATGGCGAGGGGATCGGCCCCGATCAGGTCATGGAAATTCTCGACGAGACCTCGCAGGTGATCGAGTACAGCCAGCGGCTGGAACAGAAATCGAAGGCACTCGAGGCGGCGACGGCGGAACTGCGCGAGGCGAATGCAAGGCTGACGGAACTGGACGGGCTCAAGGACGAGTTCATCGCCACGGTCAGTCACGAATTGCGCACACCGCTCACCTCCATTCGCTCGTTCTCGGAAATCCTGCTCGATACGCCGGAACTGCCGGAAGAAGAACGCTCCGCCTTCCTTGCGATCGTCGTGCGCGAATCCGAAAGGCTGACCCGCCTCATCAACGATGTGCTCGATCTCTCCAAGATCGAGGCGGGGCGCATGGACTGGCAGATGGCCGAGATCGATCTGCGCGAGGTGATCGACGAGGCGCTCGACGCGGCGAGCGCGCTCTTTACCGAAGGCGGCATTGCGGTGGAGACGCGGCTTCGCCTGTCGCGTGCCTCGATCGTCGGCGATCGCGACCGGCTCGTGCAGCTGATCGTCAACCTGCTCGCCAACGCCGTGAAGTTCGTGCCCGGCGAGAATGGCCGCGTGTGCGTGGAACTGTTCGATCACGCCAATGGCTGGTACGAGGTGCGTGTCGACGACAATGGACCGGGCGTGCCGCGGGACTTTCGCCGCGCGATCTTCGAGAAATTCCGCCAGGCGAGCGAGGGCCCCAAGGAACGGCCGAAGGGAACCGGCCTCGGGCTGACCATCTCCCGTCACATCGTCGAGGCGTTCGGCGGCCGGATCTGGGTCGAGACGAGCGACCTCGGCGGCGCCTCCTTCCGTTTCACCCTGCGGCACATGCCGGCCGCGGGCCATTCCGGCGAAACCGAACCGCGCGCGGCCGAATAGCAAGCGGCCCATCGGCATCGCCGGAAGAAGCTTCGCTCAGCCGCCGGTGGTGCCCGGATCGTGATCGAGACGCTTGCGCATGATCTCGATGAGGCCGTCCATGCCGTCGCTGGCGACGATGTCGCCGACCTCCGAGCGCTGGGTGACGACGAGGCTGATGCCCTCCGCCACCACATCGATGATCCGCTGGCCGTCATCATACTGGCGCACGCGCCATTCCACCTGAATAGGCGGAGCGCCGGAGGGGCGCAGGATGTTGGTCGCAACGAGGCTGTCGCGGTCGTTGATCTCGCGGCTGCCGACGATCTCGAAGGTCTCGCCGCCATATTCGTGCAGGCGGTCGGCCATGGTCTTCATGACGAGCTCGCGGAACACCTGGACATAGGCGTCGCGTTCGCCGGCGCTCGCGGTGCGCCAGTAACGGCCGAGCACGAGCTTGGCGAGAAGGTCGAGATCCGTGTAGCGATCGAGCAGGTCCTTGATGACGACGAGCTTTTCCTCCTTGGACAGCTCGTCGCGGCGGAGGACGTCGAGCGCCTGGTCGCCGATCTCGTTGATGAAATCCTCCGATGCGCCGGCGGCGCGCGCGGCCTTCGCCCGCAGGGCGAGCGGCAGGGTCGCGATGCCGGCGAGGACGATGCGGCGGTTCAGGGGGAGTGGGGAGCCGGCGGGATCCGGTCGCTCACGTTTCATTCCAGACTTTCCTCGAACTCTTCATTGAAGATGTCTTCATAGTTCGCGTCGTCGGTGACGGGCGCGCCGTTGCGGATCTCGGCCTCGCGCTTCTGCAGGTAGATCGTGCGGGTGCTGGCATAGAGGTCGAGGCTGTTGCGTTCAAGATCGTCGAGTGCCGGATCGAGCTGATAGCGGGTGTCGACACCGCTGACGATGCGCGTGGCGAGGGCAGCGTCGTCGCTCATGATGTAGGTCACCGGATCGAGCGCCAGCGTCGTCACGACGAAGCCGAAGGCATCGCGGGTGGAACTGGGGCCGAGTATGGGCAGGACCAGATAGGGGCCGGAACCGATGCCGTAGACGCCGAGCGTCTGACCGAGATCCTCGGTATGCGGCTCGTCCATGCCGACCACGGAGGCGAAGTCGAAGACGCCGAAGAAACCGAGCGTCGAATTGATCATGAACCGGCCGAGCGTCACGCCGGCGCGCTCGCGTTCACCCTGAAGAAGATCGTTGAGGAAGGTGATCGGCGAGGTGAGGTTCGAAAGGAAATTGCGGAATCCCGTCTTCGCCGGTTCGGGAACGGCATAGCCGTACATCTGCTGGGCCGGGTCCAGAATCAGTCCGTCGATCACCCGGTTGAAACTGAAGATCGCCCGGTTGACCGGCTCGATCGGATCGTAGACCGGCGCCTGCGCCCGTGCACCGGCGGCGGACGCGAGCATGATGACTGCTGCGAGCATGATGACCGGTGCGAAAAGGACACCGCCGACACGGCAGGGCGAATGCCGGCCGCCGGCCGGCCGGGTTGCTGCACTCATTCCTGATCCCTGTCTGTCACGACCATATCGTTCCGCGCTTTCGGGCCGCACCTTCCCTCCGGTCACCCCTGTGACGCGGGATCGGGCGCATGAAACCGGGCGGTCATATCCGCGACCACCGCGACACTAGAATTACGGATTTGCTTCGCTTGTTGCAAGTGTGCCGCCATGCGAGGGTTAATTTCCCCGGCGTATCGGCCTACCTGCGCGACGGCCGGACTGTTGTCGGCACGGATGCCGGCGTCCATAGTCAATGCAGAAGTCCATGCCCTCTTCCGCATGCCGCGTGCCTGCAACGGCGGCGGCGGACAGGGTGAACAGCAAACGTGCCAAGAAACAACGGAGGACGATCATGGGTCTGCTTCGGGTGGTATCGCTCAATGGTCTTTCCAATCGCCTGCGCGACGTGCTGGGCGAGGATTCGGAACTCTATCACCGCTTTCGCGAGGCGTTCCGGGA
>JAGREZ010000308.1:538-7487 GCA_020446285.1 Geminicoccaceae bacterium | reverse complement strand
GGCGGGCGACAAGAAGGCGCTGGTCGCCCTTTTCTGCGGCAACACCGAACTGTGCCGGATCACCGAGGATCTGATCTTCACCGACCCCTACCGGATTGCCGAGCTCAATCGCTGGACGAGCCCGGAGCTCGACGCGGATGCCGCGGCCATCCGCGAGGACGGGGGGCTCAAGCGTGCCGTGTCCGAGCTCAAGCATGCCTTTCTCACACGCAGCGAGGCGCTGCTGCATGGCGACCTGCACACGGGTTCGATCATGATCACCGAAACGGACACGCGCGTCATCGATCCGGAATTCGCCTTTTTCGGGCCGATCGGCTTCGATGTCGGCAAGCTGATCGGCAACCTCCTGCTCGCCTTTTTCAGCCAGCGTGGCCACGAGACGACCGAGGGCGCGCACGATGCCTACAGGCAATGGCTGCTGGAGACGACCGAGGCGGTGTGGAACGGCTTTGCGCACAAGTTCCTTGCCTTGTGGAACGCCGGTGCCTCGGGCGACGCATGGCCCGCATCCCTGTTCGAGGGCGAGGAAGGGCGGCTCTCGCTCGCCCGTGCGCAGGACGCCCGGATGCGCGCGATCTTCGAGGATGCCGTGGGCTATGCCGGCTGTTCGATGATCCGCCGCACACTCGGTCTCGCCCACAATATCGACATGGAATGGATCGAGGGCAATGGCAGGCGTGCGGCCTGCGAGCGGCGCAATCTCGAACTTGCAAGATACCTGATCATGAACGCGTCGACGATCGCCGGTATCGAGGCGGTGACGGCGAGGGCGGCGCTGATCGAGACTTCGGGCTGACCCGTCAGGGGGTTCCGGCAATCTTCGGCCGTCGGCGCTCGAACAGTCTTTCGCCGCGCCGGTAGCAGTCGGTGAAACGGTCGAGGCCATGCGAGCCGCCATTCACCAGCCGCCGGGCACGGGCGAGATCGCCCTCGAGCAGCGCCTCCTTGATGATGCGTTCGCGGGCGCAAAGGAATGCGGCGAGAATGCGCCCGGCCGTTGCCGGTTCGCCGGCGAGACCGGGTTCCTCTTCCAGCCGCCCGTCCATGCCGATCAGCCGGCCGATCCGCCTGTAGTTCACCCGCCCGGTCAGTTGCACGAAGCCGCGGCCGCGATAGCGACGACCGTCCGGCGCGCCCCGGTTGCCCAGATCCGTGCGATTGTCATAGAGATCGAAATCCTCGCAATCCGGCGAACAACTGTAGCGGGAAGGTCGTTCGTCCTGCGGTGTGAAGGCCTCGCATTCGGCGCGAACGGTCGACAGCGCCATGAGCGCCATGGGCCGGTCGACCAGACCGAACTCGCGCAGCCCCTCCATTATGTGCGGCAGATTGTCTTCAATTGACGAAATTTTCGTATGCGGGAACAGACGGCGGACGCGGGCGGGACACAGCTCGTCGAGCACGGAGTCCGTCTCCACCGCCGCCAGTCTGAGCGCCGCAAGCGTTCTCATGCCGGCGATCCCGTCCGCAAGAAGGTTGGCATCCCTTTGAAATTGCAGCAGAGCCCGGTGCGTGTCCGGCCCGAAAATGCCGTCGGCCGGCCCGGCGGCATAGCCCTGACGGACGAGACGTTGCTGCAGGAGGCCGACATCAGCGCCACGCGATCCGTTTGCAAGCGCGACAGGCATGGAACATTCTCCAATAATCAGAAAAAATTCCTATACATTTGAAACCACCCGAATGCAACCATCATTGTATTCGATGAACCTTCGGCGCTATCTTGCGCCGCAATCAACAGGAGGAAACATGCTCATCCAGGGTCGGCGACAACGGACGATCTGGCTTGGCGAGGACGGTCGTTCGGTTCAGGCGTTCGACCAGACCAAATTCCCGCACGAGGTGGAAATCCTGACCCTGCGCGATGTCGGGGATGCCGCGAGGGCCATCGCCGACATGCAGGTTCGCGGCGCGCCGCTGATCGGTGCCACGGCCGCCTATGGCGTTGCCATCGCCATGCGCGAGGATACATCCGATGCCGGCCTCGATGCCGCGGTCAAACGGCTCGCAGCAACGCGGCCGACCGCTGTCAACCTGCGCTGGGCGCTTGATCGCATGGCCGAGAGGCTCAGGGATGTCGGCCAGTCCAGACGCGAGGAGATCGCCTTTCGCGAGGCCGAGGCGATCGCCGACGAGGATGTGGCGATCTGCAGGGCCATCGGCGATGCCGGGCTGGCACTGATCCGCAACATCATGCTCGCCGGCAGGGAAGGCGATCCGGTCAACATTCTCACCCATTGCAACGCCGGCTGGCTCGCCACCATCGACTGGGGCACGGCAACGGCGCCGATCTATCGTGCGCAGGAAGAGGGCATTCCGGTCCATGTCTGGGTCGACGAGACCCGTCCGCGCAATCAGGGAGCCTCGCTGACCGCCTTCGAACTGCTGCAGCAGGGTATCGACCATACCGTGATCGTCGACAATGCGGGCGGCCATCTCATGCAGCACGGGCTCGTCGACATCTGCATCGTCGGCACCGACCGCACGACCCGCACAGGCGATGTCTGCAACAAGATCGGAACCTATCTCAAGGCGCTGGCAGCACATGACAATGGCGTTCCCTTCTATGTCGCCCTGCCTTCGACCACGATCGACTGGACCATCTCGGACGGTGTACGCGAGGTTCCGATCGAACAGCGTTCGCCCGACGAAGTGACGCGGATGACCGGGCGGACCGGGGATGGACGCATCGAGACGGTGGCCATCACGCCCGACGGCAGCCCGGCGGCCAATTACGCCTTCGATGTCACGCCGGCGCGGCTGGTCACCGGACTGATCACCGAGCGCGGCGTTTGCGGTGCCAACGAAGAAGAACTGGCAGCGCTCTTCCCCGATCTTGCCGGTTGAAGGAGGCGGTGCCGCAGGTCTGTGCGCTGCGGTTCATGCCGGTCTCGCCCGTCTGCTCGAACCGTTCGCGTTCCTCCTCGTTCGGGACGGGTGCCGGGACGGGCATCTTGCCCGCCATCCGGCACCACGTCCGCCGGCGAGGCGGCTTGTGTGGATACATGCGGTCAGCGTCGGCGAGGCGGTGGCCGCGCGAACGACCATCGACATCCTTCGCGGCGACGGCAGGCGTTTTCTCCTGACGGTCACGACACCGGCCGCGCGGGCCCTGATGGCACGGGATCCGGCGCCCGATGTGACCCTCGGCCCGTCGCCGCTCGACCTGCCGGGAACCGTCGCCCGCTTCCTCGATCACTGGCGGCCGGATCTTCTCGTCCTGATCGAGTCGGAGATCTGGCCGCTCATGCTGCTCGAACTGGAGCGGCGCGGCATACCTGCCGCCATCGTCAATGCCCGTCTGTCAGCGCGATCCGCGCGGCGCTGGCGGTGGCTCGGGAGCTATGGCAGGCGGATCTTCGCGACGCTCGATTGCGTTCTCGCCCGCGATGTGCAGATGGCCGGACGATATGCGGAGCTTGGCGCGGCGCGGGTTGCGGTCGCCGGCGACATCAAGGCCGCGGCATGTCCGCTGCCGGTCGAGGATGACTGGCTGGCGGAGCTGCGTGCATCCCCGAACACGCGGTTCCTCTGGCTTGCCGCGAGCACGCATGAGGGTGAGGAAGAAATCGTGGCAGAGGCGCAGCGCCTGCTTCGGCAATGCCACGCGGGCGCCCGCCTCGCGCTTGCGCCCCGGCATCCCGAGCGTGCGGATCATCTCGACGCCATGCTCCGCCGGACGGGACTGGTGGTCGAACGGTTGAGCCTCGCGCGGGTTCCCACGGCATCCGCGGACATCTGGCTCATCGATCGTATCGGCGTGCTCGGTACGTTGTTCGAACATGTTCATGCGGCATTCATCGGCGGCTCGCTGGTGCCGCTGGGCGGCCACAATCCGTTCGAGGCCATCCGCCACGGCGCGCTGCCGGTCATGGGCCCTTTCCTTGAGAAACTCGGCGACGAGGCCGCGCGCCTTCGGGCATCGGGTGCACTCGCGATCATCGCGGACGCCGACGAACTGGCCGACCATGTCGCGCGCGTGTTCCAAAGGGGGCATGCGGGCGAGGCGGTGGAATGCGAGCGCCGGGCACTCGCGGCGATGCGGGCCGGAAAACATGCCCTCGTCGCCCGCGAACTCGAACCGCTTCTTTCCGGCGATAGCGAGCGCGAACCGCCGCTTTCCGACAATAGCGAGCGCGAACCACTCTTGTCCGACGATGACGAGCGGGACACGGGGAGGTGAGGGAGCCGGCCTTCTGGCAGCAACCGGGAGGAGGGCTGCCCGGCCGGATGCTGGAACCTCTGGCGCGGCTTCACGGCGGGCTCAGGAAACTGCATGCGGGCTGGATGCTGGAAAGGATGCCATGCGCCGGTCTTCCGGTGATCCTCGTCGGCGGTCTGCGCGTCGGCGGTTCCGGCAAGACGCCGTTCGCCCGCCTTTTGCGCCGCATTCTGCAGGAGCGGGGCGCCATGCCGCATGTCCTCATCCGGGGATATGGCGGGCGTCTTCGCGGGGTGCACGGAACAGGGCGAGCGGGCGCCGGCGTCGGGGGCGCGGACACGGACACGCGCATGTTCGGTGACGAGGCGGTCCTGCATGCGCTCGACGGTCCTGTCTGGGTCGGCGCGGACCGGGTCCTTGCCGCCGCCCGGGCGAAGGCGGAAGGTGCAAGTCATGCGATCCTCGATGACGGCATGCAGGGATACCGGCTTCGCCCCGATCTGACCTTTCTCGTCATCGATGGCGGCAATCCCCTCGGCAATGGCCGCCTGCTGCCGGCCGGGCCTCTCAGGGAAAACCCGCGCGCCGCCGCCGCGCGCGCCGATGCGCTCGTCATCATCGCAACGGGAGCGCTCCCCTCGTTCTGGCCGGTATCGAAACCGGTCTTCCGCTTCACGCGTCGTCTGCTGTGCCCGATCGACCTGCGCGGCGCTCCCCTCGACATCCTGACCGGAATCGCCGATCCGGCGCGCTTTCGCCGTGATCTCGAGGGCCTCGGTGCGTGTATCGAACGGCATGTGGCCTGTCCCGATCATCATCACTTTCGCGAGAGTGAGCTTCATTCACTGCATCAACAAGCTCGCGGACGTGCCATCGTGACCACGCGCAAGGACTGGCTGCGGCTCGATGCGCGCTGGCGGGAGCTGATCGTGCCCGTCGATCTCGAGCTCGTGGCCGAACGGCCGGGCGCGCTGGAACGCTGGATCGGTGACAGGATGGATTTCGCCGGTTCCGGCTGATCCGCGCGCCGGTTCGTCATGCGGGAAGCTGTGCCGTCCATCGCCTGTGCCGTCCATCGAAGGAGGAATGTCCGGTGACCCATCGCATCAATGACATGTGGGACGAGGCCGACCGGCGCCTGATCCGGAAATCCATGGCCGCGCCCATTCTCGACTTCGAGCGTGAGATGGAACTGGCGCGGGCCTGGCGCGACCATCGCGACGCCGGGGCGCTGGACGAACTGGTTCAGGCCTATATGCGCCTCGTCATTGCCCAGGCCGTCCGTTTCCGCAATTACGGCCTGCCGCTCAACGATCTTCGACAGGAAGGCGTGGTCGGGCTGATGCAGGCGGCCGAACGCTTCGACCCCGAGCGCGGACTGCGCTTTTCGACCTATGCCGGCTGGTGGGTGAAGTCGGCCATGCAGGAATTCGTCCTGCGCAACTGGTCGATCGTGCGGCTCGGTTCCTCGGCGACGCAGAAATCCCTCTTCTTCCGGCTGCGCCGCCTGCGGGCCCGGATTCGCGCGGGCGGCGAGGCGATGGCGGATGACGAGGTGCGGGAGACCGTCGCCCGTTCGCTCTCGGTCCGCATCGAGGATGTCGAACGCATGGAACGGCAGATCGATGGCCGTGACTGTTCGCTGCATGCGCCCCTCGGCGAGGGCGGGAGCGAGAGTTTCGAGGACAGGCTTCGCGACGAGGGACCCGATCCCGAAACCCTTGCCGAGAACGCCGTCGACGGTCGCCGGCGCAGCCTGTGGTTGCGCGAATCCATCGCCGCGCTCAATGAACGCGAGCAGACGATCATCCGCGAGAGGCGCCTTCGTGAAAACGGACGCACGCTCGAGGAACTGGGCCGGTGGTTCGGCATCAGCAAGGAACGGGTCCGGCAGATCGAGCAGCGCGCGCTCCTCAAGCTCCGCGCCTCGCTCCTGTCGCGGCTGGGCAAGGATGCGGCACCGCTCGTCGCGGGCGCCTGACACGCCGAAATGGACTGGACGCATCCCGCGCATCGGGGCATCGTCCGGGACATGAACGAGACGGTTTCCTGTGACATCGCCATCGTCGGTGGCGGACATGCGGGCCTTCTGGCCGCGCTCGCGCTGGACGATGCCGGCTTCGACGTGCGGGTCGTCGATCCGGTCGGCCGTTGCGCGCAGCCCTCGACCGGACGAACGCTCGCGCTTCTCGCCGGCAGCCGGATGGCGCTCGAAGCGCTCGGCCTCTGGCGCCATATCGCCCCGGTCGCCTGGCCCGTGCACCGGGTCGATGTGCGCGACACCGCCTCGGGCGGTCATGTCGTCTATCGCTCCGGCGAGGTCGGCGAGGGGCCGCTCGCCCATGGCGTCGACAATGGCAGGCTGCGCGATGCGCTGGCGGCCGCCCTGCCGCGCGCGCTCTGGCTCGAGGGCCGGGTTTGCGCCATGCCGGGCCGCGGACGCCTGCTGCTCGCGGATGGACGGCATGTCGTGACGGGCCTCGTCATCGGCGCGGACGGGCGCGGTTCGGTCGTCCGGCGCCTTGCCCGCATCGGGCTCGATCGCTGGAGCTATCGCCAGACGGCACTGTCCTTCATCGTCACCCATGCGCATGACAGCAGGCACATGGTGCTCGAACGCTTCCGGCCCGGCGGGCCGCTCGCGACGTTGCCGCTCGCCTCGCATCGCTCGGGCATTACCCTGGTCGAGCCCGCCCGCACCGCGGATGCCGTGCATGAGCGGCTGCTCGCCGGCGATCTCTCGATCCTGGAAGAGCATCTCGCCGACGAACTCGGCGCCATGGCCGTCGA
>JAGREZ010000308.1:0-464 GCA_020446285.1 Geminicoccaceae bacterium | reverse complement strand
TCGGCGATGCCGCGCATGGCGTGCATCCGATCCACGCCCAGGGGTTCAACATGGGGGTGGCGGATATCGTTTCGCTGGTCGATGTCCTTCGGGAAACCCGAAGGCGGGGGCGTCCGCCCGGCGGCGAGGAGCTCTTGCGCTACGAGCGCGAACGACGGCCGGAGAACGCGTCCCGGCTGCGGATGACGGATACGCTCAACCGCGTTTTCTCCAGCGACATCGCCCCCGTTCGCGAAGGCCGGCGCTGGCTGCTCGACACGCTCGCCATGACAGCACCTGTACGCCGCCGGGCGATCCGCCATGGCATGCAGATGGGCGGTTGACGCAGGAAGCGACCCCGTCGATCAGGGCGTGGTCTGCGCTCCGGCGACCAGGCGGTCGGTCGCGGTCTCGATCCGTTCCTCGAGACTCTTCATGAAGGCCTTGCGGTCGAGACCGGGCTCGATGGGGTCGAGGAATTCGAG
>JAGREZ010000307.1 GCA_020446285.1 Geminicoccaceae bacterium | reverse complement strand
AGGGTGTTCGCCGTAATGAACAGCGCAGCCGCGGCGATATGCAACGCCAGCGAGCGCTCGATGCTGTTATGGTGCGCTACCGCGAGGCTGGAGCCGCAGCGGCGGCAGACGGCGGCCTCGCCGGCACGAATGACACCCAGCCGGTGAAGGCTGCCACAATCGTGGCAGGCAACCAGCGGTGAAGAGGCCGCTTCCGGCGGCCCGGCGATGTCCGAATCGGTGTTCATGTCGATCGTCTGGAACCCCGGGTTTCTTCACCCCGTGCCTGAACAGGGCCGCGCGCGGAACGGTTTACTGTCACAAACCGGCCTTATCATCAAGAAAGCGATGGCCCATCGGGAAAGCAATCAATGGATCGGCGACATTCAGGAATTCGGGAATCCCGCCGAATTCCGGACGTGTTCTTCATTGTTCGCCGCCCCGACAATCATCCGGCACTCCGACGATACCGCATTGTCTGCTCCAGTCCGCAGGAAGGGAGCCAAATGCACCGCGAAAGTCAAGCGGAGCGCATGCGAGTTTCGTCACGGAGTACGACCGGCGATGGCTTCCATCGCGCCGTGCGCCGGATTCACGGTACCGGAACGAATGGCCGGGATCTTCCGGCACCGCCATCAGGACGTGACCCGGAGAAACGGAAGGGTCAGGAAAGAGCCATGCGCGCGAGGAGTGCGATGCCCGTCCAGAGCGTGAGGCTCATCGCACAGATCAGCAGGCGGGCATTGAGACCGATGCCCGTATTGTGCCTGTAGCACCGGGCATGGACCGTGTTCGTTTCGACCGGAACGGAATTCCACACCAGAGACTGGCGTTGCCACGCTGCGCTTCTGCTCATTGCCATAGCCACCCTGTCCAAGCCCGTGATCACCCGTCTTTCCTGGCGCAGTTTCTTTTTGTCAGGAGTTTCCCTTATAGCCCAAACCGAAATCCATGCAAGCGGGTTCGCTTAAAGATTGATGTTGCCAAATTTCCCGCACGAATTGAGGTTGGGCATGGCTGACACCTTCACAGCGCGTCGACGATCTTGCGGACATCACCCGCAATTGCGGCCGATCCCGTGAGCCCGGGGCTCTCCATGCCGAACAGGTTGACCAGCCCGGACACGCCGTGATCCTTCGGTCCCTGAATGAGGAAATCGGCGGCAGGCGCTTCCTTCGGCGCGATCTTGGGGCGAATCCCCGAATAGCCGCGTTCGAGCGACCCGTCCTCGATGGCTGGCCAGTAGCGGCGCACGGCGTCATAGAAGACATCGGCGCGCGAGGCTTCGACCTCGTAGTCGATTCCGTCGACCCATTCGATGTCCGGGCCGAATTTGCACTGGCCACCGAGATCAACCGTAACATGAACGCCCAGGCCATCCTTGTGCGGCATCGGATAGATCGGCCGGCTGAATGGCGAGCGGCCGGGCAGGGTATAGTAGCTCCCCTTGCAGAAATAGGCATTCGGTACGGTGTTCCGGTCGATGCCTTCGATGCGTCCCGCGACGTCGGGCGCGAACAGACCGGCCGAATTGATCACGGTTCGGGCGAGGAGTTCCATGGGCGCTTCGCCGCCGGCCTCGATGACGATACCTTCCGCAAGCGCCCGTGCGCGCTCGAACGGCGTATTGAGGACGATGAATGCGCCATGATCCTCCGCATCGCCCTGATAGGCGAGCATCAGCCCGTGACTGTCGATGATACCGGTGGAGGGTGACCAGAGGGCACCCGTACAGAACAGCGCCGGCTCCATCTCGATGGCCCGTTCCGCGGGCCATTCCTCGAGATCGTCGACGCCGTTTTCGGCGGCCTTGCGGCGGATGGCCGGCAGCTTGTCGTTCTGATCGACCGAGGTGGCGACGATCAGCTTGCCACAATTGGCATGTGCTACGCCCTTTTCCGCACAGTAGCGATAGAGGAATTTCTTTCCCTCAACGCAGTATTTCGCCTTCAGACTGCCGGTCGGGTAATAGATGCCTGCGTGAATGACCTCACTGTTGCGCGAGCTGGTCTCGCTTCCGATGAGCGGTTCCTTTTCCAGTACGATCACCTCGCGGCCGCTGATGGCCAGCTCGCGCGCGATGGCAAGGCCCACGACTCCGGCACCGATGACGACGCATTCGACCTGATCCATCACTTCAGCTCCGTGCGGCTTCGACTTCGGCGATCACCGCGGCGTCCGTACCGGCCTGCCGCGCCGCCGCCAGTATGTCATCGAGGCTTCTGGCATCGATCGGAATGCCATCACGGCCGCGTTTCGCGCGCGAGCGCGCCTCGGGCTCGCCCGGCATCAGGATCTCGTCGAATCCGGGTGCGATACGCGATTGGCGGATATAGTCCTTGATCGCCTCGACTTCCTGCGCGAACGGCCGATTCCCCCCCAACCTTGCAGCGTCGATGACGATCGAGAGCATGGAATTGACGATGCCGTCGCGGCGTTCGTGATCCGGGTGGATGGTGAGACCGCCGCTCAGGCCGCCGCCGAGCATCTCGCAGACGATGGCGAGGCCCGATCCCTTGTGTTCGCCGAACGAGCGCAGGGCGCCCTTTCTGGTGTCGACATAGACCGTGGGATCGGTGGTCGGATGTCCGTCTGCATCGAGGAGCGCGCCCGCCGGGACCGGCACACCCTTGTTGCGGGCGACCCGGGCCTTGCCGAAGGCGATGGCGCTGGTTGCCATGTCGAGGACGAGGGCAGGGCCGTCCTCGCCGGGCAAGCCGACCGCGAACGGGTTGGTGCCCAGCCGCGGATCCGAGCAGCCGAACGGCGCCTGGAGTGGCGCATGGTCGGCCACATTGACGAAATGGATCGAGACCATTCCCTCCCTGGCACATTGTTCGGCATAGTGACCGATGCGGCCGACATGCGAACTGTTGCGCAGTGCGAGCGTGCAGCAGCCGGCTTCCCTCGCGCCGTCGACAGCGATATCCATCGCCCGTTTCGCCATCCACTGGCCGACGCCTCGCCCGGCATCGAGGATCTTCAGTGCCGGCATGTCGAGGACCGTTTCAGGTTCGTGTCCCGGAACCAGCAGGCCCACGTCGGCGAGGCGGACATAGTCCGGCAGCATGCCGACGCCGTGCGAATCATGGCCGGCCAGATTGGCCCCGACCAGATGCCGGGCCATCTCGCCGGCCTCGTTCTCCGGACAACCGATTGCCCGCGCCGTTGCGTGAACCAGCGTTTCAAGAAGCGTTGCAGGAAGCGTGTGCATTTGAGTCTGTCCGCTCGGAATTCGGTGAAGGTTCGGCAGCTGCGTCGGTCAGCCATGCGTTCGCCCGCCGCGTCGATACCGCATCGCACGCCCCGTCGGGTGACGGATGGCGAGCCGTTGCAGCTTTTCGCCTTGCATCGCAAAGATCAATGCACATCATTGGTTTTTCAGCATGTGAGGAACGTCCGCCGCCGCTCATTCCACATCGGAGTGCGGAAGACGTCGCCGCTTCGTATCGCTATATCCATCATTCGTCGTTCCGTGCCTTATTTTTCAGCGAACGCCGGACGAGTTCCCCTTGCAGGGCGGGTGCCGCCGCGATGAGCCCGTTCTGTCTCGGTGATGGCTGGTTGAGGCGAATGGCCTCGCCGCATGCGTCGGTGATTCGGCCACCGGCTTCCTCGATCAGCAGCACGGACGCGGCAATGTCCCAGTCATGTGATTTCCGCCAGGAGAAGAAACCGTCAAAACGTCCGGATGCGACGAACGCAAGCTTGAGCGCGAGTGAGCCGATGCTGCGGACATCGGCATTTTCGAACATCCGGTCGAATCTGCGACGGCGATTTTCGTTGCTGCTCACGACGATACTGGCGCCATCGATGCTCTTGTGCGACGTGACGGAGACGGCCCCGCCATCGAGCGTCGCACCGTGTCCGCGTCGCGCTTCGAACCACTCATCCGTTGCCGGATTGAGCACGATGCCGCAGACGGGCCGGCCGTTCTCGACCAGTGCAACGGAGATCGTGAACTCGGGTCTGCCTTCCGCGAACGAACGGGTGCCGTCGATGGGATCGACGATCCACAGCCGCCTGGCATCGAGGCGGTCGGTGTCGTCGGTGGTTTCCTCGCTGAGCCAGCCCGTGCCGGCGGGACTTCCCTCCAGCAGCGCCTTCTTCAGGAAACCGTCGATCTCGATATCGGCTTCGGTGACGATCTGCCCGGGCCCCTTTTCCCAGCTCCTGTGACCGTTGCGGAAATGACGCATGGCGATCTGGCCGGCTTCGGCGACGGCTTTTCGGGCGAGGTTTGCGGATCGTTCGATATCGTTCACCAGATCGGCTTCCCCGATCCGGGAAGGCCATATTCCTGCCAGCGGCGGCTGACGCGTTCGATGATGTCGTTGTCCATGCGGATCTTCTCGCCCCATTCCCGTCTGGTTTCGCCGGGCCACTTGTTCGTGGCGTCGATGCCGAGCTTGCCACCGAGCCCCGATTCCGGTGACGCGAAGTCGAGATAGTCGATCGGCGTCGAATCGATGGTCACGAGATCGCGGCTGGCGTCGAATCGCGTCGACATCGCCCAGATGACATCCGTCCAGCTGCGCGCGTCGATATCGTCATCCACGATGATGACGATCTTGGTGTACATGAACTGGCGAAGGTAGGACCACACGCCCATCATGATCCGGCGCGCGTGACCGGGATAGGCCTTCTTCATGGAGACCACGGCAACGCGGTAGGAACAGCCTTCGGGCGGCAGCCAGAAATCGATGATCTCGGGAAACTGCTGGCGAATAAGGGGGAGGAAAACATCGTTCAGTGCCTCGCCGAGAACCGATGGCTCGTCCGGCGGCCGGCCAGTGAAGGTGCTGAGGTAGATCGGATCTCGGCGCATGGTCATGGCCGTGATCCGGAAGACGGGAAAGGATTCCACGCTGTTGTAATAGCCCGTGTGATCGCCGTAGGGCCCCTCGTCGCCCTGTTCGTCGACAAGGACATGTCCCTCGAGCACGATCTCGGCGGTGGCTGGTACCTTGAGCGGTACGCTGACGCAGTCGACCAGTTCCACACGCCGGCCACGCAGGAGACCGGCGAACTGGTATTCGCTCATCGTATCGGGAACGGGCGTGACGGCAGCAAGCGTGGTCCCCGGGTCGGCGCCGAGAACGACAGCCGTAGGAAGAGGCTCGGCACGTTCGGATTGCCAGCGGCGGAAATGCTGGGCGCCGCCGCGATGCTTGAGCCAGCGCATGAGCGTACGATCGCGGCCGAGCACCTGCATACGGTAGATGCCGAGATTGAAGCCGTCCTCGCGTGACGATCCGGGACCGCGGGTGACGACGAGCGGCCAGGTGATGAGCGGCGCCGGCTCGCCCGGCCAGCATGACTGGATCGGCAGTCTGCCGAGATCGATGTCGCTTCCCTCGAGCACGATTTCCTGACAGGGGGCATGACTGGCCGTTCTGGGCTTCATCGACAATGCGGCCTTCATCAGCGGCATCATCCCGATCGCCTCGCGAAAGCTCTCCGGCGGCTGGGGCTGACGGAAGAAGGCGAGCATCTCCCCGACAGCCCGCAACTCCGATGGTTCACGACCCATGCCCCAGGCAACGCGCTCGACCGTTCCGAAAAGATTGGTGAGCAGTGGCATGGCCGAGCCCTCGACATTCTCGAACAGAACCGCCGGGCCCTGTTCGGCGAGCAGCCGCGTGTGGATCTCGGTGATCTCGAGTCGTGGCGACACGGGCTCACGGACGCGAACGAGCCGCCCGCGCTCTTCGAGATGATCCATGAACTCGCGCAACGAGGCGTAATTCTTCATGTCTTTCGCCGGATCTCGGGGATGGGGTTCTGACCTCGTGGAACCATAGCAGGCTGCTTCCGGTGAGGCGAATGTTCACCCCCCGGCGGGATCCGGTGTGCTGCAACGGGGTTCAGCGTTCGCGCAGGGCGTGGTCGCGTGCCTTGAGGATCGGCTTCAGGATATAGTCGAGCACCGTCTTCTCGCCCGTGATCACATCGACCTCGGCGGTCATGCCCGGAATGATCTCGAGCGGTTTCTCCGCCGTTCCGAGCGAGCTCTCCGCCGTCCTCACACGCATGCGATAGAAGCTTTCACCACGCTCGTCGACGATCGTGTCGGCCGAAATGTTCTCGACCGTCCCGGCAAGCCCGCCATAGATCGAGAAATCATAGGCGGTGATCTTGACGGTGGCCGGAAGGCCGGGACGAAGAAACGCGACATCGGCCGGGCGCACCTGCGCTTCCACCAGCAACGTGTCCTCGAGCGGAACGATCTCGAAGAGATGGTCGCCCGGCTGGATGACGCCGCCGATGGTGTTGAAATGCACGCTCTTGATCGTTCCCCGCACCGGTGAGCGGACTTCGGTGCGTCTCACCCGATCCTCGCCGGCAACGATGATCTCGCGAATTCCGGCAAGTTCGGCGCGGCGAATGCTGAGATCGCGCTGTGCCTCCGAGCGGAATGTGCTGTAGGCGCTCTCGATCCGCTGGTTCGCCTCGCGCAGGGCGCTCTCGACGCGCGGAACGGCGAGGCGGGTCTGCTCGAACTGGCCCTTGAGATCGTTCACCTCACGCTGTTTCTGAAGAAAGTCGGATTTGGACACGACGCCGGTCTTGGCATGTGGCGCGATCAGCTGGAGCTCCTCCGAAGCAAGCCTGTAGGAGCGGTCATACTGGTTGAGCTTGGTCTTCAGTTCCGCCAGTTCCTGCTCACGCTGGATGACCTGGCTTCGCAGGATGTCGAGCTGTGCCTCGAGTTCGGCCTGACGCGAGCCCATGAACGCGGTCTCGCTTTCGGCGAGATCGCGGGCTTCCGAGAGCACCTCCTGAGGAAAGTTGATGGCGGTTTCGTTGATCTCTGCCGTCAGGCGCGCGATGGCCGCCGTCAGCGAGAGGTAGCGTGCCTTCGTCTCGCGATAGTCGCTGGCGGCACGGACATTGTCGATGCGCATCAGCACCTCGCTCTCTTCGACGACCTGGCCTTCGCGGACCATGAGCTCGGCAACGATACCACCTTCGAGATTCTGCACGATCTGCGTCTGGCGTGACGGGATCACCCGTCCGGTCCCGCGCGTGACCTCATCCAGCCGCGCCCAGGCGGCCCAGCTCCCGAGCCCGACGAAGATCACGACGATGAAACCGAGCAGCAGGTGGCTGAAGAGCTTCGGGCGCAGTTCGTCGGTCGAATAGAATGTCGATCTGAGCTGGTGCTGACGGTTGGTGCGCTTGGATTCTTCGCTGTTCCTGGTCATCCTGTCACCCGGCACTCTTGATCTGGCCACCCGCGAGAGCCTTGAGAACCTGGTCTCTCGGGCCGTCTGCGGCAATCTTGCCATTGTCGAGCACGATCACGCGATCCACGAGGCTCAGGAGTGACGCGCGGTGCGTCACGATGATGAGCGTGCGTCCGGCGAGCTCTGCCCCGAGGCGGTTCTTCAGGCGGTTCTCGGAACCGTTGTCCATGGCGCTCGTGGGCTCGTCGAGAATGAGAACGGGCGGATCGAGAAGAAGGGATCTTGCCACGGCGATCGCCTGTCGCTGGCCGCCCGAAAGGGCTTCGCCCCGTTCCCCGACATTCATGTCATAGCCCATCGGATGACGGTCGACGAACTGGTCCACGCCCGAGATCGCCGCGGCCCGGAGCATTGCAGCATCGTCGGCGAGCGGTGTGCCCATGGTGATGTTCTCGCGAACCGTTCCTTGAAAGAGGAACACGTCCTGGGGCACGCAGCCGATATTGCGGCGGAGATCCGCCGGATCGATCTGGCGCACATCGGTCCCGTCGATGAGAACGGCGCCCGATTGCGGTTCGTAAAGGCCGAGCACGAGCTTTTCGATCGTGGTCTTGCCTGACCCGATCCGTCCGATGAGCGCAACCCGTTCTCCGGGCTGGATGCGGAATGAGACATCGCTCAGCGCCGGCAGCTTCTGGTTGGGATAGGTGAGCGAGACATTCTTGAACTCGATTCCGCCCGAAAGGTCGCGGCGATCGACGAAACGCTTGTTCGGTGGACGTTCGACCTCGAGCGCCATGAGGCGATCGAGCGTATCGTACGCCGTCTTCGCCTGATGGAAGCGGGTGAGCAGTCCGGCCACCTGCCCGAGCGGAGCCATGGCCCGCCCGGAGATGATGGTGGCGGCGACAAGCGCACCCACCGTCATGTTGCCCTCGCCGATCTCATAGACGCCGACCACGATCACGCCGACGGTCACGAGATTGGTCGCGAGTGCGGCGAGATTGACCGTGATTGCGGAAAGGAAGCGGGCCTGGTTGCCCGATTTCGATGTCGCGGCGACAAATCCCTCCCAGCCCCGCTGCAGTCGGCCCTCAGCACCGATGGACTTGATCGTCTCCAGCCCGTTGATGGCTTCCACGAGCACGCCGTGCTTCTGCGCGGCTTCCCTGACGCTGCGCTTGACGACGCGGTTGAGCGGGATCTGCAGGAGCAGGCCGGCGACGATCACGATGGGCAGGGCGATCGCTGGAACGGCGGCGACCGGTCCGCCGATGAACCAGATGATCGCTATGAAGAAGGCGACGAATGGCAGGTCGACAAGCGTCGTGATCGTGGCGGAGGTAAAGAAGTCGCGAAGCGATTCGAATTCCCGCAACTGACTGGCGAACGCCCCGGCGGATGGCGGTCTGAGTGCCATCCGGATTCCGAGAACCTGTTCGAAGATACCGCTTGCGAGCCTGACGTCGGTCATCCGTCCGGCAGCGTCGATGAAGTAGCCGCGCAGCGTCTTCAGGAGGAAGTCGAAACCGAAGACCATCATTGCGCCGATGGCAAGCACCCACAATGTATCCGTCGCATTGTTGGGCACGACCCGATCGTAGACGTTCATGACGAAAAGCGGGCTCGCCAGGGCGAACATGTTGATCAGGACGGCCGCGACCACCACCTCGGCATAGGTGGGCCACTGCCGCAGGAAGGTCGACCAGAACCAGTGACCTGTCGACTCCTGTTGAACGTCCCGCGCACGCTGTTCATAGGCGAGTTCCGGACGCGCGAAGATGCAATAGCCCTCGTAGATTTCCGCGAGCCTGGCTTCGTCGATCTCCTCGACGCCCCGGCCCGTTTCCGGGCGGATGATCTGCAGGCGACCGCCATGGTTCCCCGCCGCGAGTACGCATGAACGCCGGTCCGCAAGGAGCAGGACGCAGGGCAGGTCCGCCGCATCGATCTGCGCCAGCGGGCGCCGGACGAGCCTCGCGGACAGTCCCGCTCGCGCGGCCGCGCGCTCGAAGAGCTCGGGCGTCAGCAGCCCATCCTCGAGCGGCAGACCCGCCTTGAGAGCATCCGCCGAGGTCGGGCGGTCGAGGAGATAGGCAAGCGTTTCGAGCGATGACAGGAGCGGGTCGAGCAGTGCGCGATCGTACCGACGCACACGCCAGCCGACATCCGCCTGTTCGGCAGACGGCATCGTCGCCGGTTGCTGGCCCGGCCGCACCGTGTCGTCTGCAGGCGGATCTTCGCGGCTGATTTCCGCGCTTCGGGTCGAAACTTGCGCCATACGGGGCTCCGCGCTGATCGGTCAGGAAGGATAATTAGCCAAAGAGTGTAAATGTATCGATAAGAAATCCGACTGAGTGTATCGATATCGAAAATCGACCGGTGGTGTTGCCCGCCTCCATACCATATCCGGGAACTGTGGCCGGAGATCGCAACCCGAGAATAAAAAAACCACACTTTCGGCGCAGCCGTAAGGTGAAGGGGGTTTTCGATTGACGACCCCATGCGCACCGGATATCAAACGCTCGAACGACCGCCGGTTTCCTAGGGTTTTTCGGTGGTTTCGCAGCAGCTTGGCGGATGGGCACATGGAGAAAAGGATCGGCGTGGCGGCAAGAAAGTTCATGTCGCTGCCAACCCTGTTGGCTTCGGCTTCGTTGCTTGCCGGCGCGGGCGTGGCGGATGCAGGTTCCCTGGAGGATTCCATTCGGGCGGCGCTGCATTCAAATCCGGAAATCGGCGTTGTCAAGGCTGATCGGCGTGCGGTCGATCAGGAGTTGCGCCTCGCGCGGTCCCAATATCTCCCCTCGGTCGATTTGCGCGCGGCGACCGGTCCGGAGTTCACCAACAGTGTCGGCACGCGCCGGCGCACGACGCGGCCGCCGGACGGCGATGCCAGCACGACTCTCTTCCGCTCCGAGGCCCAGCTTCGTCTTTCGCAGATGCTCTTTGACGGATTTGCAGTCGACAGCGAGGTGGAGCGTCAGCGTGCCCGCGTCGACAGTTCGGCGTACCGGGTGCATGAGGCGGCCGAGTTTATCGGCCTTGATGCCATCGAGGCCCATCTCGATATCCTGCGCAACGAGGAAATCCTCGCCCTGAACGAACGCAATGTTCAGCAGCACGAGAGCATCCTGCTTCAGGTGCGCGATCTCGAACAGAGCGGTCGCGGCGATATCGCGGATGTGCGGCAGGCGGAAGCCCGGCTTTCGCGTGCACAGGACAATCAGGTGATCGCCCGGGGAAATCTCTTCGACGCGATCGCGACCTATCAGCGCGTCGTTGGCGAGCGTCCGTCGGATCTCGGGCATGGCGAACCGCCGGTCGCCGCCGTTCCGCCTTCACCGGAGGATGCGGCAGGTGCTGCCTCCGTCAACAGTCCGACAGTGATGATCGCGGCAGCCGATGTCGATGTGGCTGCGGCCGAACTCAGGGCGGCCCGCAGCGGTTTCTATCCGCACCTCGATCTCGAGCTTGGTTCCACGGCTGGTGAGAATCTCGATGGCGTGAAAGGTGGCAATGTTGATGCATCGGCGCTTCTCGTCATGCGTTACAATATCTTTCGCGGTGGCGGCGACATGGCCCTCGAACGCGAAGCGTTCCACCGTGTGAACGAGGCTCGTGCCCAGTTGCAGAACGCGCGTCGTATTGCAGAAGAGGATGCGCGGCTTTCCTACAATGCGCTCGAGACGGCGCGCAGCCGTACGGTTGCGATCGAGGCCAAGGCACAGGCGCAGCGACGCACGCGCGATGCCTATGCAAGCCAGTTCGAAATCGGCCAGCGCGATCTGCTCGACGTTCTGGATGCGGAGAACGAGCTCTTTCTCGACCGGGTCAGTCTCGTCACCTCGCAATATACCGAAGAGTTCGCGGTTTACCGGGTTCTCGCGGTCGTCGGTGATCTTCTCAACACCTTCGATGTCGCCCGTCCGCGCGAAAACGTCACGATCTACCGTGGCGAGGGCGATGTGCAGACACCGGAGGCCATCGAACGCAAGAGCGAGGAGCTGATTGCTCCGGATTCCGAGCCAAGGCCGTTGCGTGGCGAGGAAGCGGGAGAGCCGCCCGCGGATGCGATGGATATCTCACCGTTCACCGGCAAGTCGGACGCCGTGGACAGCAATCTCCCGGTTGTGCCTGAGGAGGCACCCAAGGCGGCGGTGGAGAGTGAAACATCGGCTGCCTCGACCGTCGCCGGCGGTGCGGCGACCTATACGTCATTTGACGAATTCTGGGCGAATGTTGCCGGATCCGCTGCGGAAACGGAGGATGGTCCGGTGGTGGCGGATGATGCGGTTGCCACGGCCCGGGCGGGTGATGTCGCGGTCGAACCGGCTTCGAGCGAGGTTGTTGCGTCGGCCGAGGATTCGTCCGGGGAGCCGCCTGCCGACTATGGCAGCTTCGACAGCTTCTTTGCGAGCGTCTTTGGCACGTCCGATGCGGTGTCGGCTGGTGGTGAGCGCGTTGTCGTCACGACGACGTCTTCCCAGCCCGTGCCGTTGACAGCTGGTGTTGATGTTGAGGAACCGGTCGAGCCGGCCTACCAGCTGCAGGGCGGGGCGGGCAAACCGGCCCGTTATGACAGCTTTGACAGCTTCATTTCGTCCGTGTTCGGGTCTTCCTCGAACTGAGCCGAGCGAATTCAAGTGAATGTGATGGGCGGTTCCTTCGGGAGCCGCCTTTTTTTTGAATTGGCTGCACAATTCCATTTGTTGTATCATGATACGCGGATTCCATGCCGGGTTAACCGTTGGTTAACTGGCCGAACCTACACTTCGATCGTCCGCCCAATCGAGGCATGCGGGCGTCAGAACAAGGGTGAAAGGCCATGGCCGAAACGCACATCATCGATCCCCTCAGTCACGAATCCGACAATCTGGACCTTTCGATCGGATCGGTCGACGACAACGAATTCTCGCAACCGGATTATCCCGAACTTCAGGATCTGGCACAGTCGCTTATCGATGTAGGGAACGAGTTCGGTTTCGGTGGAGAATTCGATGCAGGCTCGCAGGTTGCGATGGCGCCGATCTCGCTCGACCTTGCCGACCTTCTGACCGACGAATCCGGTGCGCTCGTCTTGACCGGAGACAGTCCCATCGAACTGCACGCCACACAGAATGTCGTCGAGAAGGGGGTGGTGCAGGATCACCTGCAGGTCGGCGGAGAAGATGTGAACGGCTTCTCCTTCATGGTCTTCGATCACGGACCGACACTCTATTTCCCATCCGGCCTCGACATTGCCGTTTCGGTCGGGGACCCCGTCATCTAGATTTTCTGATCGGGTGCCATCGGATCGATGTCGGCACGGGTCGTTCATATGTCTGGATTCGAACGATCGGCGCTTGAAAAGAGGAATGACATCAAGAGGTTTCAGGGTCTGTTTGCGAGGCGGGCGATCGTTCGGAACCTGATGATCCCGCCCTTGCCGATGACTTGCATGTTTGTGGCGTAATTCGCGCTTCGGTAGCACAAACGGCGATTATCGCGTCATGCGGTGTGGGTTTTCCCTATGTTTTTTTGTGTCTTCAAGTAGTATTCGACCTTGGTTATGCACTGGAGATTTCCTGGTTTCGGAGATGGGCTGGGTTCGTGAGCGGCACTGTTTCAAAGGATCGCGGCCCGGCCGCACTCGTCATTCTCGATGGATGGGGGCACTCCGACCTTCGTGAGGCAAATGCCGTGGCGTTGGCCGAAACGCCGGTGTTTGACCGGCACTGGTCGAAGTGTCCGCACGCATTCCTTCGAACCGATGGCGAGAATGTAGGACTGCCGGAGGGCCAGTTCGGCAATTCGGAGGTCGGGCATCTCAATCTCGGGGCCGGTCGGATCGTCATGCAGGAGCTGCCGCGGATCAACAGGGCCTGCCGGGACGGTTCGCTCTCCGCGAATCCGGCCATCATGGAAGTGGTGCGGCGTGCCCGTGCGGGAAGCGGGCGCCTGCATCTGCTGGGGTTGCTTTCACCCGGCGGCGTTCATTCGCATCAGGACCATATGGTTGCGCTCGTTCGGATTCTGACCGAAGCGGGGATCGAGGTTGCCGTCCACGCCTTTCTCGATGGTCGGGACACCGCTCCGAGGGGCGGAGTCGGATATGCGAAGCGGTTTCTCGATGATCTCGAGGGTGTCGAGGGGTGGTTCCCCGCAACATTGTCCGGACGCTACTTCGCCATGGATCGGGACAACCGGTTCGAGCGGACGGAGAAGGCATGGCATGCGATCGTCGACGCTGATGCGCCGAGGGTCGATGATCTCGTTCAGGGCATTCTCAAATCCCATGAAGCCGGCACGGGTGACGAGTTCATAGAGCCGCGTGTGATCGGCGACTATGCGGGGGCAGAAAACGGCGATGCGTTTCTGTGCGCCAATTTCAGGGCGGATCGCGTTCGCCAGCTCATGCGCGCGCTGACACTGCCGGATTTCGACGGGTTCTCACGGAAGAAACGCGAATGGTCGGTGATCGCCGGGATGACGCGATATTCCGATGATCTGTCACAGCATGTGCTGACCCTGTTCGAACCGTTGAGCATGACCAACATCCTGGGGGATGTGCTCGCCGATCGCGGTTGTCGGCAGCTCCGGGCCGCGGAAACGGAAAAATACCCGCATGTCACCTTCTTCTTCAATGGTGGTGTCGAAACCCCGCGGGCTGGCGAGCAGCGGCTCCTTGTTCCCTCGCCGAAAGTCGCGACATACGATCTGCAGCCGGAAATGTCGGCGAACGAGCTTGTCGAGGGACTGTTGTCAGCCCTTGGAGAGGATGTGCCGGATTTCATTCTGGTGAATTTCGCCAATCCGGACATGGTTGGTCATACAGGTGATCTCAATGCGGCGATCCGCGCGGTTGAAACCGTCGACGGATGTCTCGGGCGCTTCCTCGACCGATTGCAGGAACTTGGCGGGAGGGCGTTCGTGACGGCCGATCACGGCAATTGCGAACAGATGATCGATCCCGAAACCGGCGGCCCGCATACCGCGCACACGACCAACCCCGTGCCATGCTTTGTTACCGGTACGGATCCGGGCACGACCCTGAGGGACGGGATCCTCG
This sequence comes from Geminicoccaceae bacterium, assembly GCA_020446285.1. GTDB lineage: Bacteria > Pseudomonadota > Alphaproteobacteria > Geminicoccales > Geminicoccaceae > JAGREO01. Next base: position 1,540 of record JAGREZ010000307.1, on the reverse strand, counting down.
CCGATGTGGCACCCACAATCCTCGAATTGATGAACATTGCCAAACCCGACGAAATGACCGGCAACAGTCTCCTCGGGCGGGCCTGAGGGCATGGCCGGGGCGAGCGGCTCGAACCGCGCTGTCGTCGGGAGAGTCCCCACGAACGGTCCATTTCGCCCACTGGTATCCGCTGCTGCAGTGGGTGCGTTCCTCATCTCGCTCGCCATTCCGACCAGGATCGCCGATGCAGCGCTGGTCCGTAACGATGGCGGGTCCATCCAGACGGCAGGGCTTCAGATCGCGGTCGGTGAGTTGCAGCGCCAGGAAGCCCTCGTCCGCAGTCTGGTGGAGAAGGCCGAAGCGGCGCGCCTCGAACATCGGGCGCTCACCGATGATCGAAAGGCGGTCGCCACCGGGATCGGGCGCATGGAAAGCCTGCAGGCGATCCTTGCACGGAATCTCGAAACGCTTGCCGTGGAACAGGCCGATCAGCAGACCCGCCTCGTCGATCTCGATGAAGCGCTCAAGGCAGCGAGCGTGGCTCTGGTGCGCCAGGAACGACAGGCATCGGCGGGTGATCGCGAAGAACGGACGCTTGGTCTGAAAGCGTGGATCGCGACGCTCGGTGCAAGGCGCAAGACGGCTCGTCTCCGGGTTGATGCGATCCGGGAGGAAACCTTGGAGCTGCAGGCAAGACTGGCAGCACTCGGTCGATCGCGGACGGCGCTCGGGGAACGGTTGCGGGATGTGGAAGGCGAACTTCAGTCGCTGTCCACGCTTCGTGATTTTCGTGACCGGGTGCGGCATCAGCAGGAATGGCGGGTTCGCGCGGCTGAAGAGCGGGTGCGAAATCTGCAGGATCAGATTGCCATTGCCGAAGCGCAGGCCGAGGAGGTCGCCGACGCACCCCTGGATGCAGACGGCATGTCGGGTGAGCGGGGCGGTGGCGAACATCGGGTAGGGTCCGTCTCCGAAGGTCGGGAGCCGCTGGCGAAAGACCGTGTTGCCAGCGTCCGGGAATCCGGGGGAACGCAAAACCGCAGCGCCGGTTCGTCGATGCAGCTCGACTTCCTGCCCCTGCAGGGCACCATTCTTTTCGATTTCGGTGATCAGGATGGTGAACGCAAGAGCAACGGAATCACCATTGCCGCGGATGCGGGTGCGGAAATCGTGGCGCCGGTGGGCGGAAGAGTCGTATTCTCCGGGCCGTTCAAGGACTATGGGCTGCTCCTGATTATCGATCATGGAAACGAATATCATACTTTGTTGACGGGTTTCGGTGATATCGGGCCCAGGGAAGGGGATATCGTCAGGGCTGGCCAAATGGTCGGCAGGCTGGCAGAACGTCTGGACAGCAACTCCCGGTTATATCTCGAGCTTCGCTACAGAGGGATGCCGGTCAATCCGCTGCCGTGGTTGGCGGCAAGGTCAGACAAGGTGCGTGGTTGATGAGCAAGACCGCTTCGATCCGATTCCTTCGTGCAATCGCTCTTCTGGCGACCGGTTCGGTGGCATTGGCCGCCGTGCCGGCATGTGCACAGAGCTCCAGTGACACATTCCG
>JAGREZ010000306.1 GCA_020446285.1 Geminicoccaceae bacterium | reverse complement strand
TCGTCTACGAGGGCAAGCCGGTCGGAACGCCCGATCCCGGCGCCTTCTGGCGCATGATCTCGGAGCACAAGATCGCCGCGCTGTTCACCGCGCCGACCGCATTGCGCGCGATCAAGAAGGAAGACCCGGGCGCGGAGCATCTCAAGCGCTACGACCTGTCGTGCATGCGCACGCTGTTCCTGGCGGGCGAACGCGCCGACCCGGACACGGTGCAATGGGCCGAAAACATCCTGAAGAAGCCTGTCATCGACCATTGGTGGCAGACCGAGACCGGATGGGCGATCGTCGGTAACCCGATCGGCCTCGGCATTTTGCCGGTCAAGCACGGCTCGCCGACCGTGCCGATGCCGGGCTATGAGGTGCATATTCTCGACGAGGACGGGCACGAGGTGGAAAAACCCGGCACCATCGGTGCGATCGTGGTCAAGCTGCCGCTGCCGCCCTCCTGCCTGCCGACCCTCTGGGAGGCCGAGCCCCGTTTCCGCCAGTCCTACCTGACGCGCTATCCGGGCTACTATCTGACCGGCGACGCCGGCTACAAGGACGAGAACGGCTATCTCTTCATCATGAGTCGCATCGACGACATCATCAATGTCGCCGGTCACAGGCTTTCGACGGGCGGCATGGAGGAAGTGCTCGCGGGTCATGCCGATGTCGCCGAATGTGCCGTTCTGGGCGTTGCCGACCAGCTCAAGGGCGAGCTGCCCATGGGGTTCGTCGTCCTCAAGGCCGGTGTCGAACGACCGTCAGGCGAAATCTGCGGCGAACTCGTCGCCAAGGTGCGCCAGGAGATCGGGCCGGTCGCGGCGTTCAAGCTGGTGGCAATTGTCGGTCGACTTCCCAAGACCCGATCTGGCAAGATCCTGCGCGGAACCATGAAGGCAATCGCGGATGATTCCGACTGGAAGATGCCGGCCACGATCGACGACCCCGTCACCCTCGACGAGATCGCAGGGTCACTGCGCGAACTCGGATATGCGAAGGGTTATCGCTCGAAGACGGGCTGAGAACCGCTCTGGCGGGAGAGCCGGCCTTGCGTGAACGGCGGAACCGGGATCATGGCGACAATGTAACGCCCCTGCGTCCGCGGGGCGGTGCGGGCGGTGGTGCGGGTCGTTCATCCGGGCCACCGGCCTTCAACCTGCCGCCCATGACCCGGATGATTGCGATGGTGCTCATCGCCATCCATGTGATCGACTGGTTCGCCGGCGGCGCCATCGCCCGCCATGCCGTTTTCAGTGGGCTGCATGACGGTCTCCGGTCGCTCTTCAGCCTCTTCACCTATGCGCTCGTGCATGCGAGTCTCGGGCATCTGGCCATGAACCTCGTCGGGCTCGTCATCCTCGGCAAGGTGCTCGAACCGCGGATCGGCGGGAAGTGGCTCCTGATCATGCTGGCCATCGGCTCGGCGGCCGGCGCCCTCGTCCACATCCTCGTTTCGTCGGGCTGGCTCATCGGCAGTTCGGCAGGTATCGGCGCGCTCTACGGCGTTGCCCTGCCGGCGGCGAAAAACGGTCGCTTCGGCGCCTATGACCGCCTCGTCATCCTGCTGTCTCTGCTGTTCGTCGGGATCAGTCTCGCCGGACTGGTCCTGCCCATCATGGGCGGCGTGGCCCATGCGGCGCATCTCGGCGGCTTTCTGGCCGGGCTGTTCATGAGCCAGAAGCTGATCCGCTGAGATGAAGGATGTTTGCTGACGCCATCGGCGATCCGGCCGCCTTCGCGCTGATTGCCGCGAGTGCCGGAACATCGTTCTTCACCGCTGCGTTCGGGATCGGCGGCGGTGTGCTGCTGCTCGCGATCATGGGCCTGATCCTGCCGACACATGCGCTCATACCCGTGCACGGGGTCGTGCAGATCGGCTCCAATGCCGGGCGTATGGCGATCATGATCCGGCAGGTCCGAAGATCGGTGCTGTTGCCCTTTCTGGCCGGAAGCGTGATCGGTGCGGTGGCCGGCGGTTCGATCGCCATCCAGCTGCCGCCGGCCTGGATGAAGATCGGGCTCGGCCTGTTCATCCTCATCTCCGTCTGGCGGCCGACGGCATCCGCCCTCGCCCCGCATTCGCTGTTTCTGGGGGGAGCCGTTTCCAGTTTCCTCACCATGTTCTTCGGTGCGACCGGACCGTTCGTTGCGACCCTCGTCAAGGCGCTGCACCTCAACCGGCTCGAGCATGTCGCCACGCACAGCGCCTGCATGACCGCCCAGCATGGCATCAAGGTTGCCGCCTTCGGCCTGCTCGGATTCGCCTATGCGCCATGGCTGCCGCTCATCCTCGCCATGATCGCCAGCGGCTTTGTCGGCACGATCCTCGGGCGGCAGCTCCTCGACCGGCTGAAGGATCACCAGTTCCACAACCTGCTCAGGATCATCCTGACGCTTCTCGCACTTCGCCTGATCCATGAGGGCTGGCGATTGCTCTGACCCGACACGCGGCTCGGCTATTGCCGACCGGGCAGGTCGCTCAGCCCCGCTGCGGCGTCGGCGGCACACCGGGCAGCGACGGCGTTCCTGCCTTCGCATCACGGTGGACCGCCTTTCGTACCAGATGCATCGCCAGATTGACCAGTGGCATGCGCAGGTAATGCGCGCGGACATAGAGAAAGCCCCGCGCCGGCGCGGTGAGCAGATCACCGGCGCTGTCGTGATGCGGCATCAACCCCCGATGCAGCAGCGGCCGCATGAACCAGTCATGCCGCCCCTCCCCGGCAAGCGCACGGAACACGGATTGCGGCACATCGAGAGCGAAGAGACGTGCGCCATGATCCAGTGCGTAATGCAGCGGCTGCCGCAGGCGCATCAGGCTCGCCCGTTCGAGCAGGCCGTCCCAGAAGGCACCGTCCTCTTCGGCAAAATCGCGTATCAGCGTGACGATGTCGAAAAGATCGCGCAGCCCCTTGTCGAACTCGCCGTCGGCAAAGAGATGGGCCGCCGCGTGCAGCACCATGTCGACCGGCTGCAGCACGGCGAAGCGTTCGTCGAGGCTCCGCGCATCGGCGAGCATCCGCGCGCGCGCATCGGGAGCCGGTTCACGTTCCTGGAGAATGGCGTGGTGCACATCGACGAGGGTTCCGCGCAGGCGGTGCTCGAGCGGCGGCAGTTCATGGGTCCAGCGGCGGTAATAGCGCTCGTCATAGGCATCGATGGCTCCGAACGACCAGCCGGCCGCCTTCAGCCTGTCCTCGACGAGTGCGAGGGCTGCGCGCGGAACGAGAATGTCGATATCGCCGAAAACCCGACCGTCCGCTGCCCTCAGGCCGGCGGCGACATAGCCCGTCCCCTTGAGGAGGATGATGCGCTCCGGCATGTCGCAGAAGAGCTCGCGCAGGACATAGAGTTCAAGAGTCGTGTCGCGGCGTATCTTTTCGGCAATGACGAGCGCGCTCTCCGTAGCACGTCGGACTGCCGGCGGCATTTTTTCGGGATCCATCACCTCGCGCAGGCGAAGGCCCAGCTTGCCGGCCATCGTTGCCGCGCGGGCCTGACGCAAGAGCGTATCCCAGGAACACGAATCAAACCCCAGGGCCAGCGCCGGATCCCTCAGGACATCGACGAGGAGTGCGTGTTTCATGCCCGTCACCCCGCAGCCGCCAGTTCATCGAAGGTCCGGATCGCATCGTCGAGATCGCTGTAGAGAAGGGTGAAACAATCGGCCTCGTCGACCATGCGGCACAAGCATTCGAAGCCACGACGACCGTGAATGGAATAGTTCATCGCATTTTCGGCAAGCTGGATCAGCGCGCGCGGTGGCGAAAGCGGAGCGAAACGCGTCGGATTTCCTGCAAGATAGCGCGGCAATACCACCCAGTTCACCCGTGCGGGGGACATTGCTTCGCGGACGCTCTCATCCGGCGGCCTGAGAAGTCCGACCCTGCCCTTGGCGGTTCCATCGGAGATGCCGGCAAGACGTGCCTGCGGGAAACGTCTGGCAATGATGTCGATGGAGTCGTTCTTGAGATTGACGGGTCGGGCAAGGCCGTGAAGTTCGCCGCTCCCGAGATCGATCATCGCCAGTTCGTCGGAAAGCAGACGCCAGCCGGATAGGACGAGTGCAGCCGTCAGCGTGCTCTTGCCGGCTCCCGACGGCGCCGGCAGGACCAGCCCGCGATCGCCCTTCGCCAGTGCCGCTGCATGGATGATCAGGCGATCATGCGCATGTGTGGCGATGCACCAGTTCAGACCCCATTCGAAGAAGGGGGCCACCTGATCGATGGGCAGGGGATGGAACGGCGCCCAGCCATCGCTCCTGAACGTCGCCTGCGGGTGCCAGATACGGCGGATGCCGCCGGCGGGTTCGAGTTCCACATCGAAATCGCAGACCTCGTCCGCATCGAGCAGCGGGTGCTCGCCATAGAGTTCGAACAGATCCCTGCCGAGCGCCGCGATCGACGAGCGTGCGCGAACGCGAAACGGTCCGAGCCGCAGGCCGAGTCCCTCGCCACGCAAGGCGCGGGTGCACCATTCGGGGCCGCGTTCCGCCAGTCTCATGCCGGTCGTTCCGTCACGACGAGGCCGATCTCGACGAGATTGTCGACCAGTTCGCCCGTGCTCACGCCTTTGCCGGGTTCCGGCAGACGGAACGAAGCGGGAAGCTCGTCCTGTCGCGCCGGACCATCGCGAACCTCGCCGAGGCGCCCGTCCAGTTCAGCAAGCAGGCATTCACCTTCCTGCAGGAGGCGAACGATGGCCATGGCCCGTGTAGCGAGAAAATGTGTATCGCCCGTCATCTCGTCATACACCACCGCCTCGTCACCCCATGCACGCAGGACGAGGGGCCCTCCGACTTCATCCGACAGGAAGATGCGGGCGTCGCCCATTCCGTTCTCCATGGGTCCGAAACGATTTCCGGTCGTCCGGCAACGCGCGATGCGTCACAAACATTGATGGCACCCACAATAGCCGTTTTCACAAACCGGCGCGCCACGGTTGCGAGCATGGCACCGTATGGGATGCCCGGGCATAAACCATCACGACAGTCCCGGCTGGAGCCAAACCGTGATCACCCGGAACAAACGGAAAAGGGCGGCCTCGCGAGGAAAGCCGCCCCTGTTCCCGATAACAGCGCGTTGGTGAAGATCAGCCGTAGAAACCGGGATAACCCGCATATTTCTGGCGAAGTGCTGCGACATCGGCATTGTACTTGTCGGTGAGGGCATAATATTCAGTCTGCAACTGCGTCGCGAGATCCGTGTCGCCCGCGGCCCACGCGGCATAAAGCTGCGTCATGATTTGCTGCGCCTCGGCATTGTAGGCAGCGGTGATGGGGGCGAGTTCGTTATAGAAGCATGTGTTCGGGTCGCGGCGCGCACCCCAGGAGGTGTTACCCGACATCAGGGCCGAATTGGTGCATTCGTTGCCCAGCGCCGGACGGCTTGCGAGTGTGAGGACGAACGGCGTCATGCCGGCACCCATGCCAAGCAGGCGGCGGCGGCTGTGCCCGCTCGCATTCCGCATTCCCGCAACGTCGCTTCGCGGGCCCGCAACGTCGATCCGCGGGGACCCGGCCGGGTTCTCGCGGGGTTCGGACTTGGGCGTGTTCACGAGCAATCCTCCAAAATTCCGACTGACCGGGTGATATTGGCCCGGAAGCTGAGCGCACAAATCGTCGTTCGAGCAACCTCGCTCATGGACGTTGTGACCGGAACCTAGCTTTGGACGGGGTGTGGCTCAATAGGGGGCTCCACGAACCAAGCGTACCATATAACTCATACCCACCAGATCTGTTCAATATTATACTGGCGGCTGAAAGAAGGCGCATTCTATTCATCAGGAACGCATGTAAGGAATTCCTGACACTTTTCTTCAACTTGACGACCCGGTCACCTTCACATTCATCATGCTTCGCCTTCCGAGCGAATACACCTGGAAAGCGATACAACCTGTGGAATGGAATAACAGAAAGCGGCAGGATCATGCGGGATCCCGCCGCTTTCAGGATACGGATTGATCGATCAGAACACCGACACCCGCCACCGGACCACAAGGGCCGGGCAGCGGGTGTCGCGGATGTTCAGGCGTCGCGGCGATTGGCGACGAGATCGTCGACGACGGCCGGATCGGCGAGCGTGCTGGTATCGCCGAGCTGATCGTGTTCGTTGGCCGCGATCTTGCGCAGGATCCGCCGCATGATCTTGCCCGAGCG
>JAGREZ010000305.1:5567-7528 GCA_020446285.1 Geminicoccaceae bacterium | reverse complement strand
TGCCGACGCCCGGATCGCCGACGAAGAGCGGATTGTTCTTCGAGCGGCGACAGAGGATCTGGATGGTTCGCTCGATCTCCGCAGCGCGACCGACGAGAATATCGATCTTGCCCGAACGGGCCTTCTCGTTCAGGTCCGTGCAATAGGCGGAAAGCGCCTCGGTGGCCTGTGGTTGCTCGCCGCGCGGTTTTTCGCCATCGCCCGCGGGCGATGGCTGCGGATTGTCGTCGCCACTGCCGCGAACCGGTTTCTGCGCGCCGGTGCCTGGCTTCTTGGCGATGCCGTGGGCGATATAGTTCACCGCGTCGAGGCGCGACATGTTCTGTTCCTGCAGGAAATAGACCGCATGGGATTCGCGCTCGGAAAAGAGTGCCACCAGAACATTCGCGCCGGTCACCTCGGTTCGCCCCGAGGATTGCACATGGATCGCGGCGCGCTGGATCACGCGCTGGAAACCGGCCGTGGGCTTGGCATCCACCACGCCTTCGACGATGAGACCGGAAAGTTCGTGATCGAGAAAATCGGTGAGGGTCATGCGCAGGCGCTCAAGCTCCACGGCACAGGCCTTGAGTACCGCGACGGCATCCTGATCCTCGCTCAGCGCCATCAGGAGATGTTCGAGCGTCGCATATTCATGCTGCCGGGCATTGGCAAGCGCCAGCGCCCGGCGAAGGGTCTTCTCGAGCGTGCGTGACAGCATCGGCTTTACCCTCGATAGCTCGGGCGCACGGCCCGCTGCAACTTGATGGCGTTCAACCCGCTAATCCTTTTCCATCGCACATTGTAGTGGATGCTGGTTCTGACGAGCAAACTCGATCACCTGCGCAACCTTGGTTTCCGCGACCTCGAAGGTATAGACGCCGCAGATCCCCACACCTTTATGGTGGACATGCAACATGATCCGGGTCGCGTCCTCGCGATTCTTCGAGAAGAATCGCTCGAGTACAAGAACGACGAACTCCATGGGCGTGTAGTCGTCATTCAGCAGCAACACCTTGTATAAAGAAGGGCGCTGGGTTTTCGCCTTGGTCTTTGTGGCGACGCCACCTTGCGGGGTATCACCTTCCTCGTCGTCAAAAGGTCCGTTGCTCATTGCTCCTCGACTGGATCCCGATCCCACCTCGGTCGCGGCTGGCATGATAGTTCAAACTGTCGACAGGACAAATTCAATTCGGCGTCGAAACGCCTTGCGACCGTCCCACATCATCCAACCCCGACACCAACAAATCGTTAATGTCGTGTCGATCATCGAGATTTCCAGAGCCCCGCCGGCACCGGCAGCGGAATCCGTTCATCAATTTTCAATTGAAAGCCATCATTGCGGAATTCGCTCGCATGACGCCGTCCTGCGGCCTTCGCATCGTGCGGATCCGGACTCAATGTCCGCCGACGACCGAGGGGATGCCGCTGCCAGTGATCGCGACCGTCAGATAGATCGCCAGCACGGTGATGATCCAGAAGGCCATGTTGCCGGCACCGACCGAACGGGCGAGGGCTCCGGCCGGGCCGTAATGGCGGTAGATCTGGTCGACGAAGCGCCAGAAACTGCCAGTCAGACCGCGGCGCACGGCCCGGTCTGCGGGTCCAAAGGTAGCGCGGAACCAGCGGGCCAGTGCCGGCAGACCCTTTCGGTAGATCACGTCCGTATCGAGAATGACCGACGGCTTCTCGCGCGGATAGGCGCCGCCGCGCAACAACCAGACGAAGGCGAGTGCCGCGAACGTCAAAAGCTGCAGTTGCGTGACGACATGTTCGAAGGTGTAGGGCGCATAGTCGATGTCGAAAGGCAACATGGCGTAGAGCGCGTCCGGCACGACACCGATGCCGATACAGAATGCGGAGGCAATTCCCATCGCGACCAGCGTGTTCGCCGGCGCCTCGGGAACACGATACCCCGCATCGCGGCCGAAGAAGGCGAAATAGGGCACCTTGATGTCCGGCAGGAACATCGCCGCCGATGC
>JAGREZ010000305.1:2905-5493 GCA_020446285.1 Geminicoccaceae bacterium | reverse complement strand
CCGCTGAAGAGCGGGACGGCGGCGATCGAGGCGGTGCCGATGATGCAGAAACCGGCCGTCCATGGCATCGAGCGGTGCAGGCCGCCGAGATCGGACACCTTCACCGTGCCGGTACGCAGGAGAACCCCGCCGACCGACATGAACAGCAGCGCCTTGTAGAGAATGTGGCAGAAGGCGTGGGCGACCGTGCCGTTCAGCGCCAGTTCGGTGCCGATGCCGACTCCTGTGACCATGAAACCGAGCTGGTTGTTGAGACTGTAGGCCAGCACGCGGCGAAGATCGTTCTCGATGATCGCGAAGAAGACCGGAAACGCGGTCATCACGACGCCGATCCAGATCAGGATTTCCGTTCCGGCATAGCCCCGCGCCAGCGCATAGACGGCGAGCTTGGTGGTGAACGCCGAGAGCCACACCGATCCCGTGCCGGTGGCTTCGGGATAGGCATCCGGCAGCCAGTTGTGCAGGAGCGGGAAGGCGCACTTGATGCCGAAGGCGATGAAGATGATCGCACCGCCCGGCGTGTCGAGACCGAGTGCGCCGAAGGCAAGCGATCCCGTGCCCGCATAGTGGATGAGGACGCCCGCGAGAAGCAGGACGCCGGAGCCCACCTGAATCATCAGATAGCGCATGCCCGCCCGGTAGGACCGGTCGGTTCCGCGCGCCCATATGAGAAAGACCGAGGAGAGGGCGGTGAGTTCCCAGAACACGAACAGGGTGAGCAGGTCGCCCGCGAGCGCCGCGCCGATCGCGCTGCCGGCATAGACCAGCCCGGCTGTCTCCTGAAGCGGATCATTCTCGTGCAGCCCGTAGGTCACGCCAAGAATGGCGGCGATGGAGAAGATGATGGCGAAGACGCGCGAGAGGCCGTCGAGCCTGTAGGTCTCGAGCTCCATGCCCATGACGTTCACGAGGCCGAACGATCCGGCCTCGCCGCTCGTGACGAGGAACAGGCAGAGGATCGGCAGGGCGAGCATCCACGCCTTGCGCAGTGTCGAGGGAATGATGGCCAGCGGCAGGGCGCCCAGAATGATGATCAGCGCCGGATTCAGTTCAGTCATGACCGGCCTCGTCATACCAGTTCTCGGGGCGTCTCACGACGAACCGCAGCCAACCGGCGACGAGAACGGCGCCGACACAGACGACAAAGCCGAACACTCCGTAGAAGCCGAAGATATGCTCGATCGCGAAATAGGCATGCTTGGTGTAGAGCGCGTCGATGAAGAAGAGGAGAATGCAGGCGAACACGAGCACGACGGTGATGCGATCCGCCGTTCGCGGGCAATCATGCCAGCGTTGGCCGCTTGCGCCTTCCAACGCTTCCGGACGGTTGTTCATTGGACCACCTCCGTGCCGGTGATGGCGCCGGCTATGGGCAGGACGAAATGGTAGAGATCATCGGCGAGGAAGAAGAGCAGGATCGATCCGAGCGCGGTCAGGCAAAGCGGAACCACGCATAACATCGGCGCTTCCTCGATCTTCCATCCGACCGGTGCATCCGCTCCCGGCGCCGGCATGAACGCGCGCACCGCCACCGGCACCAGGTAGGCGATGTTGAGTACCGACGAGATCATGTAGGTTGCGACGAGCAGCACATGACCGCTGTCCGCGGCCCCCAGCGCCAGCTGCCACTTGCTCCAGGTCCCCCCGAGCGGCGGCAGGCCGATGATGCTCAGCGAGGCGATGAAAAAGGCGATGAAGGTGAAGGGCATCCGCCGCCCGAGACCGTTCATCTGGCTGATCTCGGTCTTGTGCGTGGCGACCATGATGGCACCGGCGCAGAAGAACAGCGTGATCTTGCCGAACGCATGCATGACGATGTGCATCGCACCGCCGACTACACCCGCCGTCGTCGCCAGCATGGCGCCGAGGACGATGTAGGAAAGCTGGCTGACGGTCGAATAGGCGAGCCGCGCCTTGAGATTGTCCTTGGTCATCGCAACCAGTGACGCCGTCAGGATCGTGAATGCCGCGACATAGGCGATCCAGATCCCGGCCCCCGACATGTTCAGGAGATCGATGCCGAGAATGTAGACGACCACCTTGACCACCGAGAACACGCCGGCCTTAACGACCGCGACCGCATGCAGCAATGCGCTCACCGGCGTCGGTGCGACCATCGCCGCCGGCAGCCAGCGATGGAACGGCATGAGTGCCGCCTTGCCGATGCCGAAGGCGTAGAGTGCGGTGAGCAGCGCGAAGACGCCGTCGGAAGCCTTGTCCCGGAGAATGCCGCCTTCGGTGAAATCCAGCGTTCCGGCGAGCGCATAGGTCCAGCCGATGGCGATGAGCTGGAAGCCGATGGAGGTGCCGAGCAGGATGCCGAGATAGATACGGCCCGCACGTTTGGCCTCGGGCGTTCCGGCGTGGGTAACCAGCGGATAGGTGCTGACGCTGAGAACCTCATAGGCGATGAACAGGGTCAGCATGTTTTCCGCCAGCGCCACGCCCATCGCACTGGCGATGGCGATGGCGAAGCAGGCGAAGAAGCGCGTCTGGTTCTCCTCGTGATGCCCGCGCATGTAGCCGATGGCATAGAACGAGGTGGCGATCCAGAGCAGGCTGGCGATGCCGGCGAAGACCGCACCGAG
>JAGREZ010000305.1:0-2837 GCA_020446285.1 Geminicoccaceae bacterium | reverse complement strand
GACATCGGCGATGATCTGCAGCACGCACCAGAAGAGCGCCGCCGAGGTGAGAACGGTGATGGTATCGCGCAGATTGGGCCAGCGGCCGGTCAGCAGGATCAGGATCGTTCCGGCGAAGGGAATGGCGAGCGCGAGCTCCATGGCGGTGGAAACGTTCATTGTCCGCCTCCCTGACCGGTTCCCGCGGGCCCGATCAGCGCCGTGGCGACATCGATGGCGAGATCAAGCGTCCAGCTGGCATTCGTGCCTAGGAGAATGCAGAGCCCGGCGAGGATCCAGAGCGGAATGAGCATGGAGGGTGGTGCTTCATGCACCTCCTCGCGGCCTTCCGGCTCCTTTGCGAAATACGCCGCCTCGATCAATCGCCAGCTGTAGATGACGGCGAGCAGGCCGCTCAGTCCGATGATGAATGCGATCGGCCAGAGCCCGGCCTCGAAGGCCCCCCGGAGGAGATACCATTTGGACACGAAGCCGACGGTGAGCGGCACGCCGATCAGGCTCAGACAGCCCACCACCATCGCCGCCATCGTCAGCGGCATGCGCCTGCCGAGACCGGCGAGATCGTCGACACTGACCACCCGCGCCTGGTTGGTGGCGCAGCCGATGGCCATGAACATGGCGGCCTTCATGATGGCGTGATTGATGATGTGGACGATCGCGGCAGCAAGGCCGAACACATTGCCGAGCGAGAAACCGAGCATCATGTAGCCGATCTGCGAGATACTCGAATAGGCCAGCAGCCGCTTGACGTTGCGCTGGAATATGGCGACCAGCGATCCGGCGATCATGCCGATCAGGCCGAGCGCCATGGTCGTCTCGTCGATACCGACATGATCGAAGAACGCGGTACCGCCGAACACGCTGTAGACGATGCGGATCATGGCGTAGACGGAAACCTTGGTCGCGGTGGCGGCGAGGAAGACCGTGACCACCGTCGGCGCGAAGGCATAGGCGTTGGGCAACCACAGATGCAGCGGAAAGAGCGCCAGCTTGAGGCTGAGACCGACGAGGATGAACGCGAGCGCCGCCTCCATCTTCTGCAGTTCGGGAAGGCGCGTGGCGAGATCCGCCATGTTGAGCGTACCGGTCATCATGTAGAGGGCGCCGATGCCGATGACATAGAAGGTGGCGCCGATGGTGCCCATGATGAGATAGCGGAACGAGGCGGTCAGCGCGCGCCGGTCCTTGCCGAGGCTGATGAGGACATAGGAGGACAGCGAGGAGATCTCGAGGAAGACGAAGAGGTTGAACGCATCGCCGGTGATGGTGATGCCGAGAAGGCCGGTCAGGCAGAGCAGATACATCACATAGAAGACGTAGATGCGTTCGGCCTCGACCTCGCGTTCGACACTGATCCGCGCGAACGGCATGACCACGGCACCGATGCCCGAAACGATGACGAGGATCAGCGCCGACAGCGTGTCGACATAATATTCGATGCCCCAGGGTGGCTCCCAGCCGCCGAGGTGATAGGAGATCGGACCGTTTTCGCGTACGGCGGCCAGCAGCATCACCGAGACCGCGAATGTCAGCCATGTCACGATGGTCGAAAACAGCCACGCCAGCGATTTCTGCCTGAGCAGGAAGCAGAGCGGCGCCGCCAGCAGGGGAATGACGACCTGCAGGGCCGGGAGGTGAGCCTCGAAATTCACTGCTCCTTTTCCTCCAGCTTCTCGATCTCGTCTTCCTCGATCGTGCCGTAGGCGGCCTTGATGCGGATGACCAGCGCCAGGCCCAGGGCCATCGTGGCCACGCCGACGACGATGGCGGTGAGGATCAGGACATGGGGCAGCGGATTCGAATAGACGCTGTAGCCGTCGGCGAGAATGGGGGCGGTGCCGCCCGCCACCTTGCCCATCGAAATGTAGAAGAGAAAGACCGAGACCTGGAAGATGTTCAGCCCGAAGATCTTCTTGACGAGATTGCCTTGGGCGATGACCACATAAAATCCTGTCATCATGAGCATGATGACCATCCAGTAATTGAACGTGCTGAAGATTTCCGCGGTCATTCCGGCTTCCCGTCGATACGGCAGGCCGCGAAGGTGAGGAAAATCGTGATCATGGCACCGGCAACGGTAAGCCCGACGCCTGCCTCGACGAGAAGGATGCCCAGATGCTGGCCATGGACCGGATCGTGATGGTCGAGCACGCCGTAATCGAGAAAGTTGCCGCCCATGAAGAACGACGCCACACCAACGCCGGCGTAAAGCAGGACACCGGCCGCCAGCACCAGCCGGATGAGCCAGGGCGGTGCGACCCTGCGTGTCTCGCTCACACCGAAGACGATGGCGTGCAGGACGAAGGCGGCAGCAAAGATGGCACCCGCCTGGAAGCCGCCGCCGGGGCCGAAATCACCATGGAACTGGACGTAGAGTCCGAACAGCATGATGAACGGTATGAAGAGCTTGCTTGAAACCCGGAGAACCGGCTCGCGGCGGATCATTTGTCACCTCCGCGCCGGCGCGTGCGGCCGAGGAGCATGAGCACGCCGACCGCTGCGGTAAAGATCACCGTGGTCTCGCCGAGTGTATCGAAACCGCGATAGCTTGCGAGAACCGAGGTGACGATGTTGGGAACGCCGATTTCTTCTCCCGATTCCTCGATGTATCGCGGCGCGACATGCTTGTGGATGGGCGAGTCGGGATCGCCGAAGCCGGGCAGGATGGAGGTCTGGTGCAGGAGCAGGATGCCGACGATGAAAACGAGCACGAACTGGCCGATGGCACTCTTCGATTGAGGTTTCTCATCCTGGACACCGACGATCCCGAGTGTCGCGATGCCGAGCACCGTGGCGATGCCGGCACCCACCGCAGCCTCGGTGAATGCCACGTCGAC
>JAGREZ010000304.1:11052-11181 GCA_020446285.1 Geminicoccaceae bacterium | reverse complement strand
TAGCCTACAGATTGTATGAGGCGGGGGGGCATCAGAGTGAATGGTCCGAACTCGACTCGGGCTGGGAAACGCTGTCTCTTCCAGCCTTGCCCTCGGGTGATTTCATCCTGCAACTGAAGGTGGCCGAAA
>JAGREZ010000304.1:0-10952 GCA_020446285.1 Geminicoccaceae bacterium | reverse complement strand
ACATTCCTGTTCTTTCTTTATTACTGGCGCGAGCAGTATCAGCGCAGGCGGCAGATCGAACTCGAGAACGCGGTCGCGGAACATTCAGGCAAGCTGCTCGAAGCGAACAGGCAACTCGAGAAGCTTGCGACCATCGATCCGCTCACCGGTGTGCTGAACCGGCGAACGATCCTCGATCATGCCGCCGATCTTCTCGAACGCTCCCGGACAATGGGGCGGGAGCTGGTGATCCTGTTCTGTGATATCGACTGGTTCAAGGAATTCAACGATGACCGGGGTCATCTCGAAGGTGACAGGGTCTTGCGCCAGGTCAGCCAGACGCTGCTTGCGACCCTTTCCGAACTGGGAAACGGGGTCGTCGGGCGCATGGGCGGTGAAGAATTCATCATATTGCTGTTGTGTGAGGGCAAGGTCGATCGCAAGGCGATCGCCGATCGCTTCGTCCGCGCCGTTTCCGATCTGCAGATACCGCATCCCGTCCTTTCTCCCGACGGTGTGCTGACCATTTCCATCGGTGTGGCGAGCACCGAAGACGGTCCGGCGGAACTCGATGCGCTGATCGAAAGCGCGGACAGCAAGCTCTACGAAGCCAAGCGCGCCGGTCGCGCCCGCTCGATTCTCTGAACCGGAGAGGAGGGGTCAGGCGGCGATCGGCCAGGTGAAGCGGAAGATCGTGCCCCTGCCGGTTTTCGGGGTATCGAGCCACACCTCGCCACCATGCAGGTTCACATATTTCTTGACGATGGCGAGGCCCATGCCGCTGCCTTCGGTATTGTCCCGCGAGTGGAGCGTGGTGAAGAGCTGGAAGATGGCATCATGATGATCGGGATCGACGCCCGGTCCGTCATCCTGCACGGCGAATTCCGCGAACTTCCCGGTGCGCCTGCAGCTCACGCGAACATGACCGGTTTCGCGGTCGTGATGCTTGAGCGCATTGGCGACCAGATTGCGCAGCACCGTGTGCAGGGGTGATTTCTGTGTCTCGATCGTGCGGATCGAGGAATCGATCGCGATCTCGATGGCGAAACCATCCTGTTCGAGGAGTTCGGCAATGTCGTGGGCGAGGTCGCGGACATCGAGACGCTCTGCCCGATTGGGATCGCGTCCGATGCGCGAATAGATCAGGAGATCGTCGAGCAGCGCCTGCATGCGCTTGATCCGGCCGACGATCGTCTGGAAATTCTCGTCGACCTCCTCGAGATTGCCCTCGGCGATGTCTTCGCGGGTCCACTCGACGACGAGGCCGATCGCCCGCAGCGGCGATTTGAGATCGTGTGATGCGACCCGGACGAAGTTCTGCAGATCGGAATTGGCCCGCTGAAGCTCGCTGTTCCGCGATTCGAGCTGGCGTTGCATGGTCTTGAGGGCGGTGATGTCGGAGCGGATGCCGACGCGGCCGCCGCTCTTGGTCTCGCAGATCACGACCCGTATCCAGCGGCCGTCATGCATCTCGATCTCGAACGGTCCGTTGCCCGCCCGATGACGCTCGATGATCGAGGCCACGGCTTCGTCGCTATTGCTGCAAGGGCCGTACTGGCCGCGTTCCAGACCGGCCCGGACGATGTCCTCGTGTTTCGAACCGACCACGATGAGATCCGCGCACTTGTCGATCATGCGCCTGTAGCTGGCGTTGAAGATCGAAAGCCTGTGATCCTCGTCGAACAGCGCGAATCCGTCGGTGATGCTGCCGATCGCGTCCTCGAGCGTCTGATGCGCCCGTTCGATCTCGATACGGGCCATGACCCTGTCGCTGACATCGCGACCGACGAAAACGAGCACCGTCGCATCGTCGAGCGCGATTCTGGACATGCTCAGATCGACATGGATACGTCGTTCATCGCCGCAGCGGAGAAGGGCGAGCTCCTCGGCGGCATGCTGGGTGACATCGCTCGATGCGATCCAGCCCTCGATGAGATCGGAGCTCGTATCCGGCGAGCGGATGAACCTCGAAAGCGGCTGACCGGAAATCTCGTCGCTGCAGATGCCGAAGACATCGAGCGCCGCCTGATTGAAGGTGAGAACCGTGCCATCGACGTTGGTCGTGACGATGGCCTCGGCGACCTGGTCGAAGACCGCCGTCCGCAGGGCCTCGCTGCGGGTGAGACGGCCCTGCAGCCGGCGCAGCTCGGAGACCTCGTTCATCACCCCGAGACTGCGGACGATACCGCCGTCCGGATCACGTTCCACCGTCGCCGAAAGCAGCATGTCGATCTCGACACCGTCCTTGCGCACGAAGCGGTAGGGCACATCGTGAACCACGCCAGTCTCGTGCAGTTCCTCGCGCGCGCGGATGTGGATCTCGCGCGAATCGTTTGTGAGGAACTCGTTGGCCGGCCGCCCGATGACTTCGTCGCGCTCGTAGCCGAACACATCGAGCCAGCGATCGCTCACCGAAAGAAGCCGGCCGTCGGCATCGATGGAGTGCAGGACCGCCGGGGTGGAATGATACAGTGTCTGGAAGCGGCTCTCGAGGGCGCGGGTCCGTTCCTGGGCGGCATGGGTCTGGGTGATGTCGCGCAACACCGCGAGCACTCCGATCCGCCGTTCATTCTCGTCGAGCAGCGGTTCGAGACGGGCATCGAGGCGCAGTGCGCCTGCCGCCGATCGTATGTCGAGCGTGCGCTCGGCAGCGGGGCCATCGCTGCGCAGTTCGCTGATGGTCGGGATGAGTTCGTCGGGGACGATCAGGTCGCAGGCCTGGCCCTTGGGCCCCGCCGCGGCCTTGTCGGGCGCGGGGGCGAGGAGGTTGCGGGCGCTCTTGTTGGCGGTGATGACATCGCCGCCATGGTCGAAACTCACGACACCGTCGGAGATCGTATCGAGCACGAGACGGTTGAGCCGCGCCGCGGCCATGGCCGAGGCGCGTTCCTGCTCGATGTCGCGATTGAGCGCCGCCCTCTGCACGACCACGATCGCCAGCGGAATGAAGGCGAAGACGCTGAGCGAAGCGGTCACCTGTGCCTCGAGGATATGACTGGCGAGATAATAGGAAAGGATGCTGGCGGATGTTCCGACATCGATGATGATCTGCAGGATGCTCGCAACGGCGACGAGCGCGCAGGCGGCCGCGGTCGCCGAGATGCCCCAGGAGAGAGCCAGCCATATGAAGGCCGGCCCGAAGGCGGCGATCGAGGTATAGGACCGGTCGATGAAGACGAGCCAGAACGCGCCGGCGAAGTAGATGGCCAGCAGGACGAGTGCGAAATACCGGCGTCCGCTGCCGCTTCGGCTGGACAGGACATCCGAGCGGCCATGGAAGAGAATGGGGGGCACGAGCAGGATATAGCTGGAGAAATCGGCAATGAACGAGGTTTCGGCCCAGTGTGCCCATTGCTGGCCGGAAGCCGCGGCGAGAATGGTGGCGCCGAAGATGGCCGCCATGAGAGATATCAGCGCGAGCGCACCCACTGCGAGAAGACAGTTGCGCAGATCGAGAAAGTCCTCGGCGGTATCGCCTATTCGGCGCAGGGCACAGATTGCCGCCATGATCTCGAGGCAGTTGCTGAAGCTCGAATAGACGGCTTCCCCGAGATGCGCATCGACCAGCAGCACGGCCGCGATGTTGGCCAGGAGACAGGCCGTCAGCGTCAGCGGATTGAACCAGTCCGGCCGGCGGAAGAGCAGGGCGACGATGATTGCCGAGGAGGGCCAGAAGGCGGCGATAGCACCCGTCGTCTGGGTCGCGGCCAGTCCGAAGGCGGCGGTGACGAGATAGATCAGCCCGAGCGTCGTCGCCGCGGCCGGACGCGACATGTTCGCAAAGGCGTCGGGCAGGCCGCGAAGAGCGCTCCGGAGCGATGCGTGAGGCGGGACGGGCTCGGCGTGGATCTGTGTGTTCATGATGCGTTCCAACGCTTGGTCATCCGTCGGTCCGCTCCGTCTGATGTCGTCTTCATCCGCTGCCCGCACCTTGCCGATTGCGATTCGAAATCCCCTGAATGGAGATATCAATGATGATTTTTCAACCAAATGGAGAAAGTATGTCAATATAAAACGGCGGAAGAATGTTGATTGCCGGGCTTCCCGATCTGCGGGCAGGATGCGGGGACGGAAATCGCCGGCAGGATAACTGACTGTTAACTTTACCCACTCAAGATGGCGACCGCATGGCAATAACTTCACTTCGCGGTATTCGCGAAATGAATTGGAGTTTGTACCGGTGAGATATCCGTCGACAATCGTCAGTGACAATCCGGGTCCGGCGCCGGTCGAGCCGTCGGGGCAGGCCATCCTGATGATCGAGGACGATTATCTCTGGCGACGTGTGTTCGACCGCAAGATCGGCGAATTCGCCGAAATCAGCTGGGTTTCGACCATTCGTGACGCCGGATATGAACTCGACAACTATGCCTATGGCGGGTTGATCGCCGATCTGGGGCTTCCGGATTCGACGCCGGACCAGACCATATCGTCGCTCGACAGGCTTTCACGCCGGCTGCCGACCATTGTCGTGTCGGGAAATGCCGAAGCCATTGATCATATCGAGGAACGGCTTCCGGGTCTGCGCGGGGCGATCTTCAAGCCGGATTTCGACGCGCCGCTGATCCGCCGCTGGATCGCCAGCGGCTTTTCCCGCATCGCCTTTCAGACATCGAATGCCTGACCGGGTATGGCTCCGGCGGATGGCTCTCAGCGATCGCCGAGGCTGAAGAAGCCCGTCGGTACCATGAGCCTGTTTTCCTGACGGATCAGATAACCGGCCTCGGCCGACAGTTTCTTGTAGTTCTGCCAGTCGGGATCGGCTTCCATGGCCGCGCGCTTCGCTTCGCGATCGCCGGCATTCTCGTACGCCCAGACATGAATGTAGCTGTTCACGTCACCGGTCTCGGTGGTCGCATAGAAGACGGGCTCGCCGAGATGGCGCTTCTGCGCGGCGAGACCATGCTCCTGATAGAGCGCCATGTGCTTGGCGAGCGTGCCCGGCCGGCATGTGTAGGTGCGGTGATCGAAGATCATGATTGCGGGTTCCTCCCTGTCCTGTTGTCTCGCCGCATTTCGCGGTTGTTCAGCTGCTAGTGATCGTCGTCGAGCTGGAATTCGGGAACCGCGGCAGCATCGATCTCCGGCTGTTCCTCACCCGTCACGGGCGGTTCCGGACGTACCTCCTCCGGTCGCTCGGCGCGGGCCTTGGCGATTGCTTCGTCGAGCTCGATCTGCTGGCACAGGCCGAGAAGCACGGGATCGCGGGGGCGGATTTCCTGGCTCTTCCAGTGGGTCCGGTCGCGGACTGCCTGAACCGTGTTCTTGGTCGTGCCGAGCAGGCGGCAGACCTGCTGGTCGTTCAGCTCGGGATGGTGCCGCAACAGCCAGGCGATCGCGTCCGGACGATCCTGACGCTTGGAGAGAGGCGTGTAGCGCGGCTCCTTGCGCTTGGGCTGCTTGACGTCGAGGGCGATCGACCGGTTGGCCTTGAGCCGCGTCTTGGGGTCCTTCTGGCAGCGCTCGAGTTCCTCCCGCGAAAGGACACCCTGGCTCACCGGATCCAGCCCGCGAATGCCGGTCGCGACCTCGCCATCGGCGATACCCTTGACCTCGAGCGGATGCAGACCGCAAAAGGCCGCGATCTGGTCGAAGGTCAGCCCGGTATTGTCGACCAGCCAGACAGCTGTCGCCTTGGGCATGAGCGGTTTGTCCATCAGGAACTCCTCAACAGCGCGTTGATCCGGCAGATAAGGCGAACCTGTCTCGCGATCGCCCACCCTGCAGGCGGACCCGCCATCGCCGGACAACGTGCCGGTATTCGCTCAGTCGGGTACGGGCACGGTGTAGGCGAGAGCCAGGCGGCCACCATCGGCATAGATGATTTCGCCGGTTATATAGCTCGCTTCGTCACTTGCAAGAAAAGCCGCAAGTGCCGCGATCTCGTCGGCCTCGCCCGGACGCGAGAGCGGCGTGCGCGCGAGGATGTCGTGCCGCGCACGCTCGTCGGACATGACCTGATCGAGCATGTCGGTACGGATCGAGCCGGGCCCGATGGCGTTGACCCGGACCTTGCGGTCGGCGAGGCCGATGGCCATGGCCTTGGTCAGCTGATTGAGGCCACCCTTGCTCGCGACATAGGCGAGCTGGTTGGCAATGGCGACCTTGGCGTTGATGGATGACATGTTGATGATGGCGCCGCCGCCGCGTTCGGCCATCACCGTCGCGGCTGCCTGACTGACGAGGAAGGGGCCCTTGAGATTGACGTCGAGCACATCGTCGAAGTCATTCTCGTCGAGTTCGAGAATGTCGCCGGTACGGACGATTGCCGCGTTGTTGACGAGCACATCGAGCGTGCCCGCCCATTCGAGTGTCGAATCGACGAGCGCCCCCGCCGATCGCCGGTCCGCAACGTCGGCATGCACGAACAGCGCATAACCGCCATCCGAGACGATTTCCGCAGCGGCCTGCGAACCGTCTTCCTCGTTGATCTCGCCTATGACGACATAGGCCCCCTCGCGTGCGAACCGACGCGCGCAGGCGAGCCCGATTCCACGGCCGCCGCCAGTGACGATGACGGCCTTGCCGGAAAAACGCATTCCTTCGTCTCCGTGGTTTCTGATCCATCGAGTTGTAGCACTACAGTCAATTCATGGCTATTCGTGCCCGGGATGGCCTCCGGCCGGAAACGGCCGGGCGGAACGCGAAACCCTGGGACGAAGCGGATGAATGGCCCCAGACGGACGATGAGCTCGGGCGCTGTGCGGATGCTTGCCATCCTGTGCGGTCTCGGATCACTTCTGGCCGGTTGCGCCGGAAATATCACCGGGACGGGGCTCGACGGTGATGTCGAGCGTGCCATACGCCACTATTACGAATACTGGGCGGTGGAGAACCGTGCCTCCTGCACCACCCCGCGGATAGGGACGATCACCCGTGTCGAGACGGTCTCGCAAGCGGAAGATCGTGTCGAATACCGGATTCGCTATGGCATCGTCGGCGGAATCGGCTCCGGCGATCCGGGCGACGGGCCTTATTGCACGGGGTTCAACGACCGCCGGTTCGTTCTGGTTCGTGACGACGGCCAATGGACCGTCAACTACATGAGCGGCTGGCAGTACAAGACGGGGAATCTCGATCTCGGACCGATCGACGCGCGGGTTCGCAAGCCACCGGTGCTCGGTGGTGTGGTCAACAAGCCATGAGACGAACGCGCGATCTTGCCTCGAACCGTCATGATCGCTAGTGAATCGAACCCGATATTTGAATCCCGCAGCCGACGAAGCAGGGGCGCGGTTATCACATTCAAATGTCGGGATCATTTGATCCACCACAAGGAATCGCTAGTGGCACGTTTTTGTCAGAAACGTACTACTAGTCCCACAGACCGGACCTTGCAGAACGGGACAGCCAGTCGATGAGCCAGGGACCCCTTTGTGCCGTCGTGCTCGCCGCCGGGAAGGGCACGCGGATGCGCAACGCCCTGCCCAAGGTGCTTCATGACGTCGCCGGCAGGCCCTTGATCGGGCATGTTCTCCAGTTGACGGTCGAGCTCGGATGCGAGCGGAGCGTGCTGGTTCTCGCGCCGGGCATGGAGCCGGTCGAGCGGGCCGCGCGTGCGTTCGACGAAGGGCTGCGCGTCGCCATCCAGGATCCGCCGCTCGGTACCGGACATGCGGTGAAATGTGCGCTCGACGAGCTCGCGGACCGGGGCACGGTGATCGTCCTCTTCGGCGATACGCCGCTCCTGAGCGCATCCACGGTGCGCAGGCTCGTCGATGCCCGCGAGGCGCGCGATGCCGCTGTCGCGGTTCTCGGCATGAATCCACCCTCTGGCGAGGGTTATGGCAGGCTCGCGAGCGATGCGGAGGGAACGCTTTCGGCCATCGTCGAATACCGGCACGCGGACGAGGCGCTGCGGACATCCGGCATGTGCAATTCCGGTGTCATGGCAATCGATGCGTCGATCCTCCGGGAGCTCGTCGGGGCGATCGGGCTCCAGCCGGAAAAGAACGAATACTACCTGACGGACATCGTCGCACTGGCCCGCGAACGCGGGCGGTCGTGCATCGCCGTCGAGGGGCCCTGGCAGGAAGGCCATGGCGTCAACTCGCAGGCCCAGCTCGCCGAGGCCGAAGCGCTCTGGCAACAGCGCCGGCGCCGGGAACTGCTTGATGCCGGTGTGATCATGCCGGCGCCCGAAACCGTCTGGCTTTCGGCCGATGTCGAGATCGGGCCCGGAGCGGTGATCGAGCAGCATGTGGTCTTCGCCGGTCGGGCGCGGATCGCCGCCGGCGCGAGGATCCGCGCATTCAGCCACATCGAGGACGCCGAGGTCGGCCCGGCTTCCACCGTCGGGCCCTATGCCCGCCTGCGACCCGGCGCGCGGCTCGAAAGCGGTGTGCATGTGGGCAATTTCGTGGAAATCAAGAATGCGAGGCTCGGCGAGGGGGCCAAGGCCAATCACCTGACCTATCTCGGCGATTGCTCCGTCGGTGGCGGGTCGAACATCGGTGCCGGCACGATCACCTGCAACTATGACGGGTTCGCCAAGCACCGCACGGAGATCGGCGAGCGTGTCTTTGTCGGTTCCAATACGGCCCTCGTGGCGCCCGTGACCGTCGGCAGCGACGCCATCATCGGCGCCGGCAGTGTCGTCACGTCGGATGTCGGCGAGGGCTCGGTCGCACTTTCGAGGGCTCCCCTTGCCGAACGCAAGGGTGCGGCCGAATTGCTTCGCCGGCGCATGCGCCGCGCGAAGGAGGAGAAGCGCGGCTGACGGATGGACCCGCAGGTGCTAGACCTGCCCTCTGGTTGGTGGCTGCGGCCGCCGGGTCATTCTGCGGTCCGAGGTGGAGTTCAGAAGTATGCGCATTACGGTCGTCCTCGCGGTTCTGCTGGTCGTCGCCCTTCAGGGATCCGCCTTCGGCGACGCGCTCACCGATGTACGCGAAGGCAATGAGGCGTTCAGGAAAGGTCAATACCAGCTGGCCGCCGATGCCTTCAGCCGTGCCGTGGAATCCGGTGAGCTCACGGCCGAGGCGCTGGCCATAACCTACAACAATCGCGGTGTCGCTCTCGGTGAGCTCGGGGATGTCGACCGGGCGATCACCGATTATCGCAAGGCGCTGGCTCTTCTTCCCGACGACGAGACGACGCTGCGCAATCTGCGCGTCGCCTATCTCAAGCGCGGCATGGCCAGTTTCGAGCGGGATTCGAATGCGGAGGCGCGAGCGGATTTCGATGCCGCCATCAAGGCCGATCCGGAACATCCCGCCGCCTACATCAAGCGTGGCCAGCTCGAGGCCGAGGCCGGCGAGCTCGACGCGGCGCTCGCCGACTATCGCACCGCACTGCAACTCGAACCCGGGAATGCCGAACTCGAACGTGTGATCGGGCAGATCGAGACCGCCATGAATCCACCCGATCGTGCCCCGGCGGTAGCCGCTCCGGTGACGTCGTCGCAGGACGGTTCGCAGGCAGGCGGGGAGGTGGCCTCCGCGACGCCGGAGCAGCAGACCGGCATGACGGCATCGGGCGGGGCCGGATCGACGACGGTCGAGCCCGCGGCCGCGACACGATCGCAGGAGACGTCAACTGAGTCGGCCGACGAGCCGCGGCAGCAGGCTTCTTCGGCGTCGGGTCAGGCGGACCGACAGCCGGCCGCCGCCGCAGCGACCCCCCTTCGCGACGGTGAGGGCGAGCTCTGGCGCGTCGTGTCCGCTGTCTATTTTCGCGCCGGGCCGGGCAACGAAGCCGAGCGCCTCGGGGCTGTTGACGGAAATGTGATCGTGCGGGTGACCGGCGAGGAGTTGGGCTGGAAACATGTGCATCTGCCCAACGGACAGAGCGGATATATCTACAGGAAGTGGCTCGAACCTGTGACGGAATAAACGCATCACGCGAACTGATGGCGGAAAATTCGCACCCGAATACTCTTCGAGGTTGATTGCCTTTAGGATGGTGTTAACCATTTGCGATAAGTATTGCAACTGACGCGGGTTTTCTGTGAAGCTCGGGTCAAATTGGAATCTCTCACCCGACGCCAAGGGGCCGCATGATCGTGAAACGGGTAATCAAGAGTGGTGTGAGAGCCTTGGCCCTTGTGGCTCTGGCTGTGATGACGATGACGGTGCCCGCCGAAGCGCGGCGCTATGCTGCCATCGTCGTCGACCACGATACCGGCAAGGTCATTCATTCTCGTTCAGCCGATACGCTGGTCTATCCCGCATCGCTCACCAAGATGATGACACTCTACATGCTGTTCGACGCAATCGACGACGGCAGGCTCAGGCTCGATTCGAAACTGAAGGTGAGCCGGCGCGCATCGGGTATGCCCGCCTCGAGGCTCGGCCTCAAGCGCGGCTCGACGATTCGTGTCGAGGATGCGATCCGTGCCCTCGTGACCAAGTCCGCGAACGATGTCGCGGTCGTGGTGGCCGAGGCGCTCGCGGAGAGCGAGATCCATTTCGCCGTGGCGATGACGAAGAAGGCGCGCGCCCTCGGCATGAGCAAGACCACATTCAAGAATGCGTCGGGTCTGCCCAACCGGCACCAGAAGACGACAGCGCGTGACATGGCGAAGCTGGCGCAGCGGCTGTTGGCCGATCACGCCGACCGCTATCACTATTTCAGCGAGGATTCGTTCCGCTACAACGGCCGGACCTATCGCGGACACAACAAGCTGATGCGCAAGTACAAGGGCATGGACGGGTTGAAGACCGGCTATATCCGTGCATCCGGCTTCAATCTCGCGGCATCGGCCAAGCGTAACGGAAGGCGGCTGATCACCATCGTCTTCGGTGGACGCTCGGCGGCCTCGCGTGACGAGGAAGTCGCACGGCTGATGGATCTCGGTTTCTCGCGCCTGCCGAAGAAACAGGAAGCGCCGCTTCTCGTGCTCGGCCCGCCAGCCGTCAAGCCGGAACCGACCGTCGTACAGCTCGCCTCGGCGAAGGGCGTGCTCGATGAACCCGCGGCGTCCGCTCTAGCGTCGTCCGCCCTCGCGTCGCCCGCCATGGTCGAACCGACCG
>JAGREZ010000303.1 GCA_020446285.1 Geminicoccaceae bacterium | reverse complement strand
TGCCCCTTGACCACGACCGGGCAGCCGGCGGCAAGAGCCGCAGCCGTGTCGCCGCCGGCCGTGGAGAAGGCGAGCGGAAAATTGGAGGCGCCGAAGACGGCAACAGGGCCGATCGGACGCTGCACCATGCGCAGGTCCGGCCGCGCCAGCGGCTTGCGGTCGGGCAGCGCCTCGTCATGCCGGATATCGAGATGGGCGCCGTCACGGATATGCGCGGCGAACAGCCTGAGCTGTCCGGTGGTGCGTCCACGCTCGCCCTGCAACCGCGCTTCGGGCAACCCGCTCTCGGCGGTGCCGACCTCGGTGATCTCGTCGGCACGGGCCTCGATCTCATCGGCGATGGTGTCGAGGAACATCGCGCGCGCCTCGCGCGAGGTCCAGCCATAGGTGGCAAAGGCTTCCTCGGCGGCCTCGCAGGCCCTGTTCACGAGCTCGGGCGTACCGACGGGATAGTCGAACCCCTCGCCTCGTGCGGGTTCCGATCGGAACGTCGATGGCCCTTCGAGCCATTCGCCGGCAATCAGATGCCGGGATCTGGGTACAAAGCCTGCTGACGTGCTCATGGGGTTTCGCTCTCCGTAGACTGATGTCGTGCAAATGGGCCCCCTGCATAACAGTCTGTCGACAAAATGCCGATAGCCGCGATGGCGCTTCGCGGATCTCGCGCAGGCCCTCCCCGTTTCCATCCTCATGTCTGGATCACGACGCAGCAGTCCCGCGCGGACCGCTTTCGAGCTTTTCCACCACCGCATTCAACCGGGTGATCTGTTCCTGTTGTTGCCGGATGATCCCCGAAAGCTGTTCATTGCGGATCTGGTCGATCTTGTCATGCAATTGCATGATCTCGAGTTCCGCCTTCAGATTGACTTCGTAATCGTTGGTGGCGGTGAGCCTGTCCTTGTTGGCCTGGCGGTTCTGCGACATCATGATGACCGGCGCCTGCACGGCCGCCAGCATGGACAGGACGAGATTGAGAAAGACGAAGGGATAGGGATCGAAGATCGCCCTGCCCGAAAGTATGACGGTATTGATGATCACCCAGACGGCGAGAACGATTCCGAACGAGACGATGAAGGTCCATGAACCGCCGAATGCCGCGACCCTGTCGGCCAGACGCTCGCCCAGTGTCAGGCGTTCATGGAAGGTCTCGTTGATGTTTTCGGAAATGGCCAGCCTGTTCGCCATTCGCTTGAGAACACGCTTTTCCTTCATCGACAGGCCATCATAGCCCGTCTTCAGAAGATGTTCGGCCAGCTGTTGCACATTCCTGTTCATTGTTCTTCATCCCCCGTGTGTCAGGAAAGCCGGATTGCCGGACATCATGTCAGCGCCGGACGGATTTCGCGAACATCCACTGCCCGCCCGGCCCGATGCCGACCGGAAGGGTCGAAGGCGGGGGAGAATGCCGGTTCAGGCAGGACCGCCGGCCAGATGGTTGTCCCATGTGCGCAGGGTCGATTCGACCGGCCATGCCTTCGATGCGGTTGCACCGCTCGACCAGCTGTCGATCTCCTGACCGGTCGTAAGAAAACCGCCACGGGCGGCGGCGATACCGGCAACGTCGGCGGCGTTCGCGGAGACGAGGAGATGACCGTCGTCGCAGTCCCAGAACGATACGGTGTTGCCTCTCGGTGCGGTAACCCCGAGAACCCGGCCGGTGGCATCGAAGGCGATGCTGCCCGTGTAATGACGCCAGGCACGGGCCAATCCGGCGGATTCGTCGAAACAGCGCAGGCCATTGCCGTCGCACAGCGCGATCAGCGGCACGGCGTCACTCTTGCCGCCCTCATATTGCATGGCAATGGCGATGCGGCCGTCGGCGGCGACATCGAGATGGCGGATGGAAAGCTGGTGCAGGGTCGCCGGAAGCTCGAAACGGGCAACAAGGCGGCCCGAAGCGAGTTCGATCAGCGCCAGATTGGGCTTCATGTCGGCGATGTTGAGTTTTTCGCGGTCGCGGTCGGGATGCGTGCGGATACCGCCATTGGCGACAGCGAGCGTCCTTGCGTCCGGCATCAGCATGACATCGTGC
Source organism: Geminicoccaceae bacterium (assembly GCA_020446285.1). Taxonomy (GTDB): domain Bacteria; phylum Pseudomonadota; class Alphaproteobacteria; order Geminicoccales; family Geminicoccaceae; genus JAGREO01. The sequence continues at coordinate 6,093 of JAGREZ010000303.1, read as the reverse complement.
GGACCGATGCCATGCGACGGCAATTCACCGATCAACCGGTACCCGTCCCGCGGATCGCGGATACCGAGCCGGCCATCGCCGGTCGCGAATTCGTTTTCGGTGGTGACCAGAATGTGGCCATCGGCGGCGAAGACGCCATGGCCGTAGAAGTGGCGGCCATCGGCAGCCCGCATCTCGCCGAGACGTGTACCGTCACGACAATCGAAGCGGATTGCGAACGTGCCCGGTCGCCGGGCGAAGACGATGGCCTCCGGCCGGGTGGGGTGAAAGGTCACATCATGCCCGCGACCGGGAAGGGGCATGTCGAAGCGGGTGCGCCCGTCCGCCCCGATACCGCTCAGACAATAGCCGCCCCCCTCCCCGCCACGACAGCCGATGAAAACCGTACCATCGGCGCGGGCGGTATCCCGGCTGCCTGCGAACGCCCATGCACCGCCGGCGACAGCACCGGCATGGGCCATCAGCTGGCGGCGGGTCAGCATGGAACCAGATCCGCGATCGGGCGAAAAAGTGCGTTGCTCAACAGCGTGTTGACGAAATGCCGATAGCCGCTGTTGCCGGGAGTGTCAGCGAACGGAAGCTCGTCCGCATCTCCATGGACAGCTGCATTTGTCCGACCGGCTCGAACCGTTCCGATCGGCATCTCAGTCGCCATCGGATGCGTTGAATCCGAGACCGAAATCGAGCTCGCGGGCAACGGTCGAATGGAAGATCAGCCGGACACCCTTGACGCCGGCAAGAAAGCGGTCGAGTGCCGGACGCTGTCCCGGATCGGTCACGGCCCGGCTCAAGGGCATCTCGAAGGCCTGGACCATCTCCATCAGAATGTCGATTTCCCGTTCGATCCCCTGCGAAAGCGCCTTGTTGCCGGTGATGACCAGCATGTCGGCGAAGCCGAGCGGTGTGGTGTAGATCGCATGAAGGATCGACAGACTGGCGCGGATGTCGGCAAACGACAGCCCCGAGAGGTCATTCTCGGCCGCTGCCGGCCGCGCCTCGGCCAGGGTCCTGCCCATCGGTGCCTCGAGCTTGTCGACCACGATGGAATCGAGGTTTTCGGCCATGGCGGTGAAAATCTCGGCGGTAGCCTCGCGGGCATCGTAATAGAGGTCCGTTCCCTGCGCGGCCGCTTCGATTTCTCCGGCAAACCCGCGCTCCGGGTCGCTCCACGCCTGTTCCAGTTCGCGGGCAAGGGTGGACTGGCGGTTGGCGATCGCAAGCGCATAGCCGCAACGATACCCACCGGGCTGCGGCGGTTCACCACCGAACAGTACCGCTTCGAGTGCCTGCAGATCGGTCAGGGCAACGCTCTGATCGGCAAGTTCGGCCGAATCGGTCAATGCCGGTGGCTGCCCCGCCAGCACCTGACGGAGCTGCCGCTTTCCGGTTCCCCGCTTGTCCGGCCAGTACTGGAAACGATTGGGACCGAAACCCTCCATCATCGGCCCGAGCGCGAAGAACCGCACCTTCTGCCAGGTCAGCATCAATTCGCGCCAGGCATTGGCGACACGTTCGAAATCCCGCACCTCCGCCGTGCAATAGGCATTGGTCGCGGCCACATTCGCTGCCGCCATCTGGGCGAACTGTTCGTGCAGGGGAAGAATGAGTGATTTGACGATGGAGACATTCGCCGCAGCGAAATCGGCATCCTCCAGCGGACGCGCCTCCTGGGCGACACCCTGTGCCGGCCACAACAGCAACGCCAGCAACAGACCCGGCAAGACCCTCGCGATACGACGCATCAAAGCGACTCCAGAAACCTGACCAGTGCTGACCGTTCCCCGGCACGCATGTATCGGAACGTCTCCTTTGCGGATTCCGCCTCGCCGCCATGCCAGAGGATCGCCTCCTCGAAGCTGCGCGCACGGCCGTCATGGAGAAGGTATGTATGGCCGTTGACGGTTTCGAGAAGACCGATACCCCATAATGGTGGCGTGCGCCATTCCCGCCCGTCGGCAAGGGCTTCGGGACGGTCGTCGGCCAGCCCCTCGCCCATGTCGTGCAGCAGAAGATCGGTATAGGGCCAGATGAGCTGGCCCCTGAGATTGGCATCGGGCCAGTCGGTACGGGTCGCATGCTTGGGCGTGTGACAGGCGATGCAGCCCGCATTGTAGAACAGTTCCTTGCCGGCGAGCACGTCCGGATCATCGATGTCGCGGCGTGCGGGAACGGCGAGATTCTGACTGTAATAGATGAGCAGATCCATCACCTCGGAGGAAGCCTCGAGGTCTTCATGTTGCGGCGAACTGCCATGCGGTGCCTCAAGGCAGTCCGGCTGCCGTTCGGTGCAGTCGCCCCAGGGAAACGGAACGAGCGGATTGGACACGCCGATATCTCCGTCGAGCGCCTCGGAAGACTGGTCGGCGATGGTCGCATTGCCCGCCTTCCAGCCGAAGCGGCCGAGCGCCTTGCGGCCCAGCGCATGACTCCAGACCTCCTGCGCCCGGCCGGAGACCCCGTCGCCATCCGCATCCTCCGGGTCAGCCTTCGCACGGATATCCTCCCCGGCGATCGCTTCGAGCAGGCCGAGCCCGATCATCGCCGAGGCCACGCGCGGGCTCAGCATGACATCCTCGCGCATCGGCCCGTAGCCGAGATCGGCGATGCCATAGGTCGGCCGGCGCATCGACTGTACCGTGCCATCGGCGAATTCGACCTCGAACGGAGCGTAGTCGATGGTCATGCGCCCTTCCCTTGCATGACCGGGTACGGCGAAATTCTGCAACTGCCCGCCATAGGTGGGCTCGGGCACGACCTTGTCGCCCTTCTCGCGCATCGCCTGCGCCTCGGCCCCACTCGCGGGCGAAACGGACAGCCGAAGGAACATCGATACCGCTTCCTCGTCCGCCGCGGGCGGATGTCCGCGACCGTCCTTGAGATGGCAACGCTGGCAGGCACGGGCATTGTAGAGCGGCCCGAGCCCGTCGGCCGCTTCGGTGGAACTCGGCGGCGTCACCCACAGACGCTTGAAGAAACCGTTGCCGACGAAGAAATCGCCGCGATCGGCGAACGGCATGTTGGCCGATGGCTGCGAATAGGCTTCCCTGTCCAGCCGCCTGCGGTTGGTGGCACTCCCTCCGGGGAGATCCTCGAATCGTTCGGCGGCGGTGAAATCCCCGGTCGGCGCGAGGATCCTCGCGCGCTCGTCATAAGACGTCGCCGCCCAGGCGCTTCCGGCGGCGATCAGCCCCAGGGAAAGGGCGATAAGGCGTTTCAATCCCTCGTTCCGTTCGGCAGGGGCGGGTGTCCGCCGGCACACGGCCGGCTCCGTGACACCCGCCGGTTTCCACGCTCCTTACTGGAAGACAGCCTGCGGATTGTCCAGACTGTCCGACCCCTCGAACTCGATCCGCTCCAGCCCGAGAGCCGAAACGATGCGCTCGATCGAGCGGGTCTGGTCGACGAGCCCGTCGATGGCGGCCTGGACGATCGCATTGCCCTCGTCATTGCCGGAGCCGATCATCTGGTCATAGGCCATGCCGCCCTCTGCGGTCTCCTTGAGTGTTTCCATGGCCGCCATGGTCGCTTCGAGCTTCGCCTGCATCTCCTTGTCCAGTTCCGGATCATGGGCAGCGACCAGCCCGGCGAGCCCCGGCCCGCTTACTTCCGACCCATCCGGCCGGACATAGCGACCGAGATAGACGTTCCGGATGCCGAGCGCGTCAAAATAGTGGGAATTGTGGGTGTTGTCGGAAAAGCAGTCATGCTCTTCCTCGGGATCGTGCAGCATGAGACCGAGCTGCATGCGTTCTCCGGCCTGTTCGCCATAGGAAAGAGACCCCATGCCGGTAAGGATGACGCTCAGCCCCTCTTCGGGCGACCGTCCGAGAAGATCACTTCGCGCAGCACCACCCTCACCCCAGGAAGCGGTCATCTCCTCCAGATCGGCGACCAGCAGGGTGCTCGCTGCCTCGAGATACGCGCCACGCCGGTCGCAATTGCCGCCTGTGCAATTGTCGCCGGTGGCGAAATCGGTCCACGGCCGCTCGCCGGCACCTGCATCCGTGCCGTTGAGATCCTGCCCCCAAAGGAGAAATTCGATGGCGTGATAGCCGGTGGAGACGTTCGCCTCGACCTCGTCGATCTCGTGCAGGCTGCGGATGAGATCGGGCGTGATCTCGCTCGCGTCGATCTCCCGCCCGCCGATCGAGAGTTGCGGATTGGCAATCACATTCGCGGTGTAGAACGCGTTCAACTCGCTCTCCTCGCCATAGAGGTCGGCGACATAGTCGATCAGCCCCTCATCGAGCGGCCAGGCATTGACCCTGCCCTCCCATTCATCGACCGCGAGATTGCCGAAACGGTAGACCTCGGTTTGCTGGTAGGGTTCACGCGCAACGATCCACGCTTGCCTTGCCTGATCGAGGGTCTCCTGCGAGGGCGAAGCCAGAAGGGAATCGATGGCGGCACCGAGCTCCCTTGCAAGGGCCAGCGAATCGCCATATCCGGCATGGGCGATATCGGCATAGTGACGCACGACATCCCCGGCCGTAGCAGCTTTCGCCGGACCGGCCGCCTGAAAGGCGAGAAGGGCCAGCACAGCTCCGCCGGCCGGAATGCAAGGACGTTTCATGGTGTCATTCTCCCGGTCGATTCGTTTCCCGGTCGTTCGGTACGCCGGCATTGGCAGGCAATTCAACCGTTTTGGAAGTATCTTGTAATAATTATAATTCACTTTTCTGTAATGGAATCATTCCAGACTGAATTCCGACGAACCCTGTCTTGGAAACCCGAACCATTTGCAGTCCAACACTCAGCATCACATCAAGAAGATCCGGGAATGGAATCCTCATCTACCCAACACCGATGATCTTTCGAAAGAGCAGTGTCGCCTCGGCCTGATGCGCGTGATTCACAGGCTCCGGGGCTGCCGCCCGGGCGATCTCGAACTCCGAAAGGATCAGACGATCGATCTCACCGATCCGCGGACCGGTGCCGATTTCCCTGGCCTGCATCTTCCGTTGCAGAAGTTCGGCAATCCTGGCTCGCATCACGGCATCGAGGTCCAGACCTGAAACCAGAGCCTGGAGATTCATCGGCGGCAATTGTTCCGGATGCATGCGCAACCAGCGCAAGACAAGTGCCGGACGCAGGATATAGAAGTATTTCTTGAAATTGACATGGGCTGCATTGCCGACATGTTTGCGCCACTGACTTTCGCCGAGGCTCAGATAGTGGTGCCGGCATGCCCCACGATGGGCAATCTGCCGGGCCAGCGAGCTTAGTTCGGCGGTAACCTCGTCGCACCACCGGTAGCGAATCGGGCTCGACAGCCACTCCAGCAACACCGGGTTGGGTTTCAAAAGCAGATTCAACGCTTTGCGGATATCCCAGCCGCTGATATCGAGTTCGGCCGAGATCGGCAGTTCGATCACGTCGCGGCCCGCTTTCAGCGACAGATACCAGTCGACCCGATGCGCATAGACGAAGCGGACGTCATAGTCGCTGTCGGGCGAGGGAAAACCCCATGCCCGGCTACCACTTTCCACAGCGAACAGAATACGCACATCATGCAACGCTTCGATCTCATCAAGTTTTTCGCCGATGGACGCGCGGATATCGTCGGCGATGAAAGGCCGAAACCCGGCAAAATTCATGGACTGTCCTTTCGCCTGAACACAATCATCTGCGACAGACCACCCGGCAATCCGCAAATTTCATGATCTCCGATAGAGGGAGTTCTCTCGAAGCGGCTGAAACAGATTTTCAGATTGCCGTCCTTGCATATTGCTCCTGAACGTCTTCGTACCAACTGCCGACATTCCATTGCCCGTAGGCGCCCATACCGCCTTCTTCGTCCGTGCCGTGATAGACGGGAACGTGGATGAGGCTCAGTCCGGGGTGGGCTTGCGCATTTCGCAAGGCTTCCTCGAGCGAGGCGATCGAATGCCCGCCATGGAAGGCGGCCACGCCGAAGAACGAGCGGGCCATGTTGACATAGTCGACGGCAACGCTGTCGCCGGTTCGCCATGCAGCGCCGTGCTGTCCCTGCTGCAGGGTGGCGATGGCTGCCATGCGCCGGTTGTCGAGCAGGAGAATGGTGCCATGCACACCATGTTCCACGCCGTCGATCAGGATCTGCGGGTTCATCAT